>QHVW01000878.1 GCA_003223675.1 Acidobacteriota bacterium | reverse complement strand
CGGGAATCGAATTTCCAGAGCTCCGGCATCACCCGGCGCATGCCATCTGATACGGGCATGGGTGAGATCAGCAAAGCGGGTCCGTTGCGGCGGCGGAAGACCGAGCCCACGTTCGGGATCTCGATCCATTCGGTGTCGTCAAGACCGGCTTCCCGATGGGATTCCGGGTCCAGGAGACCAGCCGTCTCCAATGCGCCGCGCCAGGCGGGGAAGAACGGGCTCAGCACGCAGACGGGATCGGCGAGCCTCTCCCGGAAGCAGGGGCAGGCGCCTTCGACGATGATCCCCGCGAGCGCGTCCGGATGCCGATGCGCGTAGATCTGCGCCAGCCAACCGCCCCCGGACATCCCCCAGAAAACCCACCTTTCGAGATCGAGGCTCCGGCGGACGGCCTCGAGGTCGTCCACCATCTCTTCAAGAGTAGAACGCCGCGGGCTCACACAGACAACCCGGGCCCCCGACGCGGCGGCCAGGAGCTCGGCGGCGCCCTCGCCCAAAGGCTCGGCCGGATGGGCGGCGCAGACGGTCCAGGCGCTGGCATCCGCTCCACCTCCACCGATGAAGATCTCGATCTCGCCTCGATCGGTTTCAATCCGACGGTTTTCGCTGGACATCCAGGAATTTTACCGCCCGTAGATCCCGTCCACCACCTCGCTCACCCGCACGCTGCGCTCGATCTCGGAATCGAACCGCTTCGATTCGGCGAGCCGGTGCGCCCAGCCCAGGATGGCCTTGCCCAGCCAGCCTTTGGATTCGCGGGTGACCACCTCGCCCGAACGCCCCCGGAAACGCTCCAGCTCGAAGTCGTAGAAGCTGCCGTCGACGTTGCGGAATTCGGCCCCCCCCTCGGTGCCGAAGAGGGCGGCGCGGATGATGCAGTCGCGGCCGGCATGGGCGTTCCAGCTCACGGCGAGCGAGGCGACGGTCTGGCCGTCGTCGACGTCGAGCCAGGCGCTGGCGAAATCGTCCACCGTGGTCTGGCCCGAGGGGGTGACGCGGCCCAGGGAGAGGCGCTCGCCGTGACGGAAGGCCCCTCCCCGCACGCGGCGGATCGCCGGATCGTCCAACAGCCAGAGGGCGAGGTCGATCAGGTGCACCCCGAGATCCATCAGGGCGCCGCCGCCGGCCAGGCGGGGGTCGAAGCACCAGGGCTTGTCCGGACCGTAGGCGTTGTGGAAGACCAGCTCCAGGCTGAAGATCCGGCCGAGCTCGCCCGCCTCGACCAGGCGCTTGAGCTCGCGGGCGCCGTCCGTGAAGCGATAGGAGTAGTCGACGCCCAGCAGGCGGTCGGCCTTGCGGGCGGCGTCCACCATGTCGCGGGCCTCGCGGGCGTCGAGGGCCAGCGGCTTCTGGCAGAAGACGGCGAGCCCCCGCTTCAGCGCCGCCAGGGTCTGCGGAGCGTGGAGGGCGTTGGGGGTGGCGATCACCAGGCCGTCGAGCCCCATCTCCTCCGCCCGTTCGAGCAGGCTCTCGTATTCGGTGAAGCGGGCCGCCTTGGGATGGGCGCCCCCCGCC
This sequence comes from Acidobacteriota bacterium, assembly GCA_003223675.1. Classification (GTDB taxonomy): domain Bacteria; phylum Acidobacteriota; class Thermoanaerobaculia; order Multivoradales; family UBA5704; genus DATARR01. Next base: position 6,492 of record QHVW01000878.1, on the reverse strand, counting down.
TGCGCCAGGCGCTCGGGGACCGCTTCGCAAACGGCCACGATCTCGGCCGCTCCGGCCTCGGTCAAGGCTTCGAGACGCATCCGCCCGATCCAGCCCAACCCGACGAACCCCAGCCGGGGCGCGCTCACGCCCGCGCCTCCGGCAGCACGACCGACTTCAGGAATCCCTCCGGCCGCTCCTCGGAGGTCGAGAAGGCGCGGTTGATCTCGGCCAGCGGGAAGGTGTGGGTGATCAGCGGCTCCAGGTCGAACGCTCCCGCGGCCAGCAGGCGCACCCCTTCTTCCATGCCCCGCTTGTAGATCCCGGGGTCGCGCTCGTGGGCGTTGATGACGTCGATCCCCCGCCAGTTCCAGAGTTGCATGTTGACCGTGCGGGGGCCGTCCTGGTGATACCCGGCCACGATCAGCCGGCCGCGCACCCGGGTCAGCTCGCCCCCGAGGTCGAGCGGGCGCTGCTTGCCCGTGGCCTCGATCACCACGTCGGCCATCTGGCCGCCGGTGACGGCGCCGATCCGGTGGTGGACGTCGTCGTCATAGCTGAGCGATTCGTCCACCCCCAGCCGCTCCGCCATCTCCGCGGAGAGCCGGCGGCGGGAAATGGTGATCACTCGCGATGGCGACGGCGCCTCGGGGCGGTTGAGGAGCTGGAGCAGCAGAGCGCTCAGGAAGCCGGTGCCGAGGAGGACCACCACGTCCCCCTCCTTCACCCCAGCACGGTGGGAGACGTTGACGGCGCAGGCCACCGGCTCGCCCAGCACCACGCGATCGGAGAGGGAGGGAGGGAGCGGCACGACGTCCGCGGCGCGGGCGACGTCGTACTCGGAGTAGGCGCGGTAGGTGAGCGCGGTCACCGGATCGCCGGGTCTGAGCCCCTGGACTCCGGGCCCCAGCGCCTCGACGGTGCCGAAGACCTCATGCCCGGGAGCGCCGGGCTTCATGGGGTATTCGAGCCCCTGGATCCCCTTCCACGGCCCCATGTCAGAGCCGCACACGCCACAGCCACGGACCTTGAGCAGCACCTCCCCCTCGCCGGGGGCGGGAGCTTCCAACGCATCGATTTGGAACCGGCGAGGCTCCAGCAGGGTTGCGGATCGCATTCGTTCTCTCCTGGAGTGAAAAAGGGCCGAAACGGCAGGTACGGCGTGGAGAGGGGGTATGCAGGTTTCGGGCCGGGAGGGCTGTAGTAGGCGTTATCCGACGGATCGGTCGGATCCGTCGGATCGGTCGGAGCGCCTCTTCTTTAAAACACCCCGTAAACCCGCGCCGCCCGCAGCAACGCCACCGCCGACTTGGCGTCGTGGATCTCGCCGCGCGCCGCCTTCTCCACGGCCATCTCGAGCGGCATGCGCTCGACGTGGAGGATCTCGTCGTGCTCCAGCTCCTGCTTCGCCTCCTGGAGGCCGGTGGCGAGGAAGAGCCAGATCTTCTCGTCGGCGAAGCCGGGGGAGGACCAGATCCAGCCGAGGGGCTCCAGCTTCGACGGGCGATAGCCCACCTCTTCCTCGGCCTCGCGGGCGGCGCAGGTCTCGGGGGACTCGCCGTGGTCGAGCTTGCCGGCGGGGATCTCCAGGAGCCAGCCGCCGGTCGCGTAGCGGTATTGGCGCACCAGAAGCACGGTGCCGTCGTCGAGCACCGGCACCACGGCGGCGGCGCCGCGGTGATGGACCAGCTCCATCTCCACCTCCGGGCCGCCGGGGAGGCGCACCTTGTCGACGTCGACGTTGAAGGTGCGCCCCCGGTAGATCTCGCGGGTGCCGAGCCGCTCGGCCTTGGGCTCGTCCGGCACTAGGGGGACGCTCCCTGCTGCGTGGGGGCGATCTGCGTCTCCTTGTAGCCGGCGGGGATCTCGAACGTCGAGGCCGGCACGGAGGCGTTGGCATCGAGCTGCGTCACCTCCATGGTGGAGTGAGTGACGGTCTGCTTGTTCCCCTTCTGCTGGGTGGAGGCACTGACGGTGACCACCTTCAGGGGGAAGCCCTGGAATTTGGCCGCCGAGCTGGTGAGGAGCTTGTCGAATTCCTTGTTGCCGGTGCGGGCGGGCTCGGCGCGCAGCCAGACGCCCAGGCCGGCGTCGGTGGCCTTGGTGGCGGCCCAGATGTCCTGCTCGCTCACCACGTTCGCCGTGTTCCCCATGCCGAGCACCTTGACGGTCATGGTGTAGCTCGTGCGGTACTTGTAGTGCCGGGTGGGGACCCCCGCCACCAGGCCGCCGTCGTCCTCGGCGAGCTTCTCCGTCTTGGGATCGGAGAACTGGATCTTGAGCAGCGGCCCCATGCCGTTCATCACCGCGCCGACCACGCCCAGCATCCCCTGGAGGTCCCACTGGGCGTAGGTCTTGTCCTGCGGATTGACCAGATAGAGGGTCTTCCCGCCGTCCTTGGTGAGGATGTAGGTCCCCTGCTGGGCCACCGGATTGCCGTTGCTCTCCAGGAAGGCGACCTTGGCCTTCTCGCCCGCGACCCAGCCCTCGGCCTGGATGTCGCTGTTTCTCGCGTGGGCGCGCTCCCCCTCCGACCAGGTCTTGGTGGTCGACTTGTAGTGGATGCCCGCCGAGCACGGCACGGCAGCCAGCAGAAGCGCGGCGGTGAGTGAAAGAACGAGTCGTCTCACGGTAGTCTCCTCCTCGATAGGAGGGGGATGATGACACAATCCCCCTCCGGAGGAAGAGACGCCATGACCATCCGCCGCGCCCTGGCCCTGATCCCGCTCGCCTCGCTGCTGACCCTGCCGCTGTCCGCGCAGGCGCCGTCCCCGTCGCTCCTGGTGGAGCGGATCGGCGGCCGCGGCTATCTGCAGGTCCAGGCCCCGAGCTACTCCGGTCTGCCGCTGAGCCAGAAGCTGGTCGCCTATCACCTGTACCGGGCGGCGGTGCAGCTCGACCCCATCTTCTACGATCAGATGTCGTCCTACGGGCTGACGGCCAAGCGGCTGCTGGGCGCGATGGTCGAGCGTCCGGAGCGGCTGCCGGAGGCATCGCGCAAGGCGATCGTCGAATACGCCACGCTCTTCCTCGGCAACGGCGGGAACCACAACGAGACCACGGGGGAGAAATTCGTCCCCACGATCTCGTTCGAGGATTTCTCCCAGGCCGCCCGGCAGGCGCGGTCGAAAGGGGCCAGGCTCGGCACTCAAGGCCAGCTCGCGCAGACGCTCAAGTCGCTCCAGGCGCCGCTCTTCGATGCCAATTTCCAGCCGCAGATCACCACCAAGAACCCGCCGCCGGGCGAGGACATCCTCACCGCGTCGGGCAACAACTACTACCAGGGGGTCCGGCTCGACGATCTCAAGGGGTTCCAGGAGAGATATCCCCTGGATTCCCGTCTGGTCAAGCAGGACGGCAGGCTGGTCGAGGAGGTCTACCGGGCCGGCACGCCGGACGGCAAGATCCCGCCCGGCCTCTACGCCCGGGAGCTGCGGGCGGTCAACCGCGAGCTGGAGGAGGCGGCCAGGTATGCCGATCCCGGCCTCGCCAAGGTGCTGCGCGCCCTGGTCCGCTTCTATCAGACCGGCGATCTCAAGGACTGGCACGACTACAACGTCCTCTGGATCCAGAACGACGAGGCGGTCGACTTCGCCTCCGGCTTCATCGAGGTCTACCGCGACGCGCGGGGGATCAAGGGATCGTCGCAGATGGTGGTGGCGGTGGTCGACCAGGAGCTCGAGCCGCTGATGCGGAAGCTGGCCGAGAACGCCGTCTACTTCGAGCGCAAGGCGCCGTGGGAGGAGCGGTTCAAGAAGCTCGACGTCAAGCCGCCGGTCGGCAAGGCGATCGAGACGCTGATCGCGAGCGGCGACTTCCACGTCAACACGATCGGCGACAACCTGCCAAACGAGCAGGACATCCGGGAGAAATACGGCACCAAGAGCATCATGCTGACCTCCTCGATCAACGCCGTCAACGCCACGCGCGGCGCCAAGGTGGCGGTCGAATTCTCGGACGATCCGGCGGAAGGGGATCTCTACGCGAAGCACGGCCTGATGGCGGACAACCTCCACACGGCCCTGCACGAGATCATCGGCCACGGCTCGGGCAAGGTGGCGGTGCCCAAGGACCCCTCGACCTATCTGCGCGAGTACTACTCGACAAGCTGGCCGAGCTGGGCGTGAAGGACGTTCCCGAGGTGGGCCGCGAGCTCTACCGGCAGATGGCGCGGGCAGGGCTGACGCTGCTCAAGAGCTATCCCACGGGGGACACGGTCCAGGAGGACCACGACCGCGCGCGCCTGCTGGTGGCCAACTATCTCATCGAGGCCGGAGCCCTGGAGCGGGTGAAGAAGAACGGCCACTGGTACATCGACGTGAAGGACTACGACAAGGCGCACGAGGCGGCCGGCAAGCTGCTCGCCGAGATCATGCGGATCAAGGCCACCGGGGATTACGACGGGATCAAGAAGCTGATCGACACCCACGGTCTCCACTTCGATCCGGCGGTGCGCGACGACGTGATCGCCCGTTACAAGGCGATCGACGTCCCGATCTTCTACTCGGGGGTCTTCGCGGACCTCACCCCCGTCAAGGACAAGTCGGGGAAGGTGACCGACGTCGCCATCTCCTATCCCCGCGACTTCCTCGCCCAGCAGCTCGCCTGGGCGCGGGAGAACGGGACGCTGGGGCTCTAGGCCCCTCACTCCCCCAACCCCCTCTCTCCCGGCCCTCCGCCCTCCCCGCCGGGGAGAGAGGGGGCTCAAGGCAAAAAACTCTTGCTGTTCTCCCTCCTCTCCCCGGAGGGCGGGTGGAGGGCTGGGAGAGGAGGGCCGGGGTGGTGAGGGTCTTACGCCCCCCGTCCCAACCGGCCGCGGTGGCGGCGGAGCAGCAGGCTCCGGAGCAGGTGCCGGCGGCCTTCCGGCAGGTTCAACCGCAGCCGCATGGCCTCCAGGTCGAGGTTGGAATTCCCGTAGACGCTGTAGGCCTTGCTCTCGGCCAGGAGGTCGTCGTCCGGGTCCGGCCGGAGGCCATTTCCCTTCGCGGCGGCCGCCTTCCTCACCAGCAGCGGCATGTCCGGCGTGGCGCCGAACGGCGGGCCGTACCCCGTCCCCTCGGCCACCCGGAAGCCGTCCATGGCTTCGAGGATGAAACGCTCGGAGTGGTAGAGCGGGACGGCGGCCCGGAGATCGGGCCCGAGCTCGGCGCGGCGGCCGGCGAGCGAGAGGAGGAAGCGCTGGGAGTCGGGCATGCGGTCGCGGACGAGCGCCCGCAGCAGCAGCCGCGCCTCGCAGAAGACGAGCGGCAGGAGGAAGCAGGCGAAGAGCGCCGCGCCCCTGCGCGCCGGGGAGACCCGGCGCAGCACGGCCAGCAGGGAGCCGGCGGCCATCATGGCGAGCGCCGGATAGACCGGGTCCAGATACCAGTGATGATGGGTCCGCGCGATCGAGAAGAGGACCAGCGGAACGGCGATCCACAGGGCGAGCAGCGGAGCCATCCGGAACCCCCGGCTCCCCAGGACCGCCCGCAGCCGGCCCCGGCCCGCGGCGCCGGCCGTGAAGAGCCCGCCGAGGATCAGCAGCGGCCAGGGGGCGAAGCGGTCGAACAGCGACACCACATAGCTCAAGGGGTAGGACCGCCCCTTGTCGATCTCCCGCAGGGAGCGGGCCAGCAGGTCCTCCCCCACCATCCGCTGCAGGAAGTAGGGGGAGCCGTCGGCGCGCCAGCGGGCCAGGGCCCAGGACCCGACCACCGCCAGGAACAGGGCCGCTCCCGCCAGGCAGGCCGCGGGCCGGAGCCGGCGCCAGGAGCCCGTCCAGGCAAGATAGAGGAGCGCCACGAGGAGGATCGGCAGGATGGCGAAGCTCTTGAGCAGGAACCCCGCCGCGAGCAGCGCCGAGAAGCCGATCACCCGGCCGGGGGAATCCGCGAGGCGCGGGATCAGGGAGACCGCGAGCACCAGCAGGAAGGTGAGCGCCGAGTCGAGGTCCCCACTGCGCGCGCCGTGATGGCTGAAGAAGCCGAAGGCGGTGGCCACCATCAGCCCGGCGGCCAGCGCCGCCCGCCGGTTGAGATACCGCCGGCAGAGGGCCATGGTGAGCGCCACGGTGCCGAGGGCGAAGAGCGCCGCCGGCAGGCGCAGGGTGAGCGGCGAGACGCCGAAGAGATAGAAGGAGAGCGCGATCAGCCAGTAGCCCAGCGGCGGCTTCAGATTCCAGTACTCGGGCATCCCCCCGTAGGTGGTGACCACGAGCGAGCGGCTCTGCACCATCTCATAGGCCGAGACCCCGTAGCGCGCCTCGTCGGAGTCGTCGATCCGGGACTCGCTTAAGCCCATGAAGACGTTGAAGGCGGCGAACAGCAGCACCAGCAGCGCGCAGAGCGCGTATTGCCGGACGGCCAGGCGGCCGAGCCAGGCGGCGAAGCCGCCCTCCCGGGGGGAGGCGGACAGACGGATATCGGCGATGATCATTGGAGACGTCGTGCGCCTGCGCCCCGAGGGGAGGCGGCCCCTCCTTGTTCCTTACATCCCTTACAGTTTCCTTACATTGTACCTCAGATGGGAGGCGGG
>QHVW01000877.1 GCA_003223675.1 Acidobacteriota bacterium | reverse complement strand
ACGCGGTCGGAGGCGATGGGATCGCGGTAGCGGTACTCGGAGCCGTAGTCGACCTCGACCGGAATGCGGGCGATCTCCTCGATCAGGAACTTGCCGATCAGCCCGGCGTGCCAGGAGGTGCCGCAGGCCAGGAGGGTGAGGCGCTCCATGCGCCGGATCTCCTCCTGGGTGAGCTTCACCGTGTCGAAGAGGATCTCCGCGTGCTCGAAGTCCACGCGCCCGCCGAAGGTCTCCTGCACGACCTGCGGCTGCTCGTGGATCTCCTTGAGCATGAAGTGCTTGTAGCCCCCCTTCTCGGCCTGGACGGGGTCCCAGTTGAGGTGCTGGACGGGGCGCTGGACCGGCTTGCCCGCGCGGTCCCACATCTCGACGCCGGCCGGGGTGAGGCGGGCGATGTCGCCGTTCTCCAGGAAGATCACGTCCTTGGTGTAGGCGAGGAGGGCCGCCGGATCGGAGGCCAGGAACTGCTCCTCCTTGGCCAGGCCGATGACCAGCGGCGGCCCCAGGCGGGCGGCCACGATCTCCTGCCCCTCGGTCTCCACGGTCACCACGGCGAAGGCGTACATCCCCTCCAGCTCCTTGGTGGCGCGGGCCACGGCGGCGTGGAGGTCGCCGTCCAGATAGGAGGAGATGAGGTTCGCCACCACCTCGGTGTCGGTGTCCGAGGTGAAGGTCCATCCCTCGGCGATCAGCCGCTTCTTGAGCGGCAGGAAGTTCTCGATGATGCCGTTGTGGATGAGCGCCAGGCGGCGGCGCGCGTCCACCATGGGGTGGGCGTTGCGCTCGGTCGGTGGGCCGTGGGTGGCCCAGCGGGTGTGGCCGAGGCCGTAGCGGCCGGTGAGCGGCTGCTTTTCGAGCTTCTCCTTCAGGCGGTCGAGCTTCCCCTCGGCCTTGAGGGTCTGCAGCTCGCCGTCGCGCACCGCCACCACGCCGGCCGAGTCGTACCCCCGGTATTCGAGACGGCGCAGGCCGTCCATCAGCAGGGGCACGACCTCCCGCTGCCCCACGTATCCGACGATTCCGCACATAGCGTTACTCGTTCCCTTTCTTGGTCTTCCCGGAATCGGCCCGGCGCCGGCGGAGCCCTCCGGCCCACCCTTCCAGGTTCTTCTGCCGCACCCGTCCCACGGCCAGGGCCCCTGCGGGCACGTTCTTGGTGATGATCGACCCGGCCGCCGTGGAGGCGCCCGCCCCTACTTTGACGGGCGCCACCAGCATGGTGTCGCTGCCGATGAAGGCGCCGGGGCCGATCTCGGTCGGATGCTTGTGCTGGCCGTCATAGTTGCAGGTGACCACGCCGGCCCCGAGGTTGGCCCCTTCGCCCACCGTAGTATCCCCCACATAGGCGAGATGGTTGGCCTTGGCCCCCTCTCCCAGGACGGAATTCTTCACCTCGACGAAATTGCCCACCCGGGCTCCCCGAAGCAAACGGGATGCCGGACGCAGCCGCGCGAACGGCCCCACCCGGCAGCCTTCTCCGACCTCTGCACGGTCCAGAACGCTGTAGGGCTCGACGGTTGTTCCGTCCCCGACGGTCGTGTCCCGGAGCCACGCCCCCTGGTGGAGGACGCAGTCACGGCCGATCGCGGTGTCCCCCAGGAGGGACACGCCCGGGTGGATCACCGTGTCCTCGCCAATGCGCACCCCTGGCTCGATCACCGTCCGCTCGGGCTCCAGGATGGTCACCCCGGCCTTCATCAGGGAGACCAGGTGCCGGCCGATCAGCAGCCGGTGGACGCGGGCGAGCTCGGTGCGGTCGTTGACCCCGAGCGCCTCGTCCGGATCGGGGAGCATGATCAGGCGCACCGGGTGGCCGTCCGCGGCCGCGTTGGTGACCGCGTCGGTGAGGTAGAGCTCCCCCTGGGCGTTGTCGGTCTTGAGATTCCGGAGGTAGTCGAAAATGGCGGGGGCGGGGAGAGCGTAGATGCCGGCGTTGATCAGCCGGACCGCCCGCTGCTCCGGGGTGGCGTCCTTGAATTCGACGATCGACTGGAAGACGCCCGCCTGATCCACGATCACCCGGCCGAGCATCCCCGGGTCCGGGAGCTCGGCCACGGCCATGGCGGCCCAGCCCTCCTCCGCCGCCGCGGCGAGCCGGTCGAGCGTCTCGGGACGGACGAGCGGCACGTCGCCCGAGAGGACCAGCACGGTCGCCTCGCCTCGGATCTCCGGCTCCGCCTGGGCGAGAGCGTGGCCGGTCCCCCGCTGCTCGGCCTGGAGGACCCAGCCCAAATCGTCGCCCGCGATCTCCTCCCTGACCCGCTCGGCGCCGTGCCCCACCACGACCAGGATGCGCGCGCACCCGGCGGCGCGGGCGGCGTCCACCACCCACTGCGAGGATCACGGCGAGGCGGGGGCGGGGGGGCATGGGGGGCTCCTCGGTCATAGTCAACGTTCGTGTCCTCGGTCCGTTGGCCCTCATCACCCCGGCCCTCTTCTCCCGGCCCTCCACCCATCCAGCCGGGGAGAAGAGGGAGTGGCTACCTTAGTTTGCTGAAAAACGCTCTTGAGCCCCTCTCTCCCCGGCCGGATGGGTGGAGGGCCGGGAGAGAGGGGCTGGGGAGTGAGGGGTCAGCTCCAGCACCGCCCGCGCCAGTTTTTCCGGATCATGCCGGATCAGATCCCCGTCCGCGGCCAGGAGGTCGGCCTCGTGGACCTCGACCCCCAGGGCCTCCAGAACGGCGCGGTCGACCGCCACGGGCACCGAGCCGGTCTCGGCGTAGTGGGCGATCAGCGGCGGCGGGATCGGGGTGGAATTGACCAGCACCGCGTCGATGATCCCCTCTCCGGCCTGCCGCACCAGGGCCCGCAGGTGGTCGAGCCCCATCATGCCGTCGGTCTCGCCCGGCTGGGTCATCAGGTTGAGCAGCAGCACCACGCGCGCCCGGGTCTTGACCAGCGCCTGGCGGATGCCGGGGATCAGCAGGTTGGGGAGGATCGAGGTGTAGAGCGAGCCGGGGCCGAGCAGGATCAGGTCCGCCCTTTCCAGCGCCGCCACCGCCTGCGGGAAGGCCGGCGGATTGGCCGGATCCAGCTCCACCGCCGCCAGCTCCTCGCCCGAGAGGCCGATCGCCGACTCCCCCTCGTAGATCCGCCCCGAGACCCCGCGCCCGCGCAGCCGCACGTCGGCGAGGGTGGCGGGGAAGATCTTGCCGCGCACCGAGAGCACCGACTCGGCGGTGAGGATCGCCTGGTGGAAATCCCCTGTGATCCCGGTGAGCGCGGTCAGGAAGAGGTTGCCGAAGGAGTGGCCGAGGAGCCCCCCGCCGTTCGGGAAGCGGTACTGGAAGAGGCGGGTCAGCAGGTCTTCGTCGTCGGCCAGGGCGGCGATGCAGTTGCGGATGTCTCCCGGTGGCAGCACGCCGAGCTCCCGGCGTAGCCGGCCGGAGGAGCCGCCGTCGTCGGTGACGGTGACCACGCCGGTGAGCTGGCGGAGCCGTTCGGTGCCGACGTGGTGCTTGAGGCCGCGCAGGAGGACCGAGAGGCCGGTCCCTCCGCCGATCGCCACCAGGGCCCTCTCCGGCGCGCGCGCCGGCTCAGGAGAGGCCAAAGAGGGGGCGGAGGTCGCGGTTCTTGCGGAGGTCGGCGAGATCGGGATCGTGGAAGGCATGGATGCGATTCTTGGGGCTCAGCTCGATCGCCTTGTTGAGCGCCTGGGTCGCCTCGTCCCACCGGCCCTCGATCGCGTGGAGCGAGGCGGCCAGATAGGCGAAGCGCTCGTCCTTCTGGTCGCGCCCGCCCTTGCGGCTGATCTCCAGGGCCTCCTTGAGGTTGCCCCGGTTCTTCTCGTAGACGGCCAGGAGGTAGGGGTCCACCTCGGCGCCCTTCGCCGGCTTCTCCCCCTCGCCCTCCGCCGCCTTCTGGCGGCTCGCCGTCAGGTACTGGCGGGCCCGGTCCCGCACCTCGGGCCGGTCACTCTCGCGGACCGCCTCCTCGAACCGCTCGACGGCCTTCGCCCAGTCCTTCGCCTGGAGGGCGGCGAGCCCCTGGGCGAGGGCATCGAGGGCGGGATCGGCGCCCGCGGATTGCGCCGCCTTGGCGCCCTTGGCGGGCGCGGCGGCCTTGGATTCGGGTTTCGCTGGAGTCTTCTTGGCGGCCTTGGCCATGGCTCCCTTTCGCTAGCGTTTCTTCAGCTCGATGAGGATCTGCTTCGCGACCGACTTCAGGGTATCGAAGACGCCTACGCCCGTCGTCGCCACCGCCTCGAAGGTCGGCTCGCGCTTGTAGTTGAGCGTGCGATACATCTCTTCGACCGGTACCACGCTCGGGAGATCCCGCTTGTTGAACTGCAAGGCATAGGGGATCGTCGCCAAGTCGAATCCGTGCTCTTTCAAGTTCTGTTCCAGGTTGCGGATCGACTCGATGTTCGCCTCCATCCGCTCCTCCTGGCTGTCGGCCACGAAGACCACGCCGTCGACCCCCTTGAGAATCAGCTTGCGGCTGGCGTCGTAGAAGACCTGGCCGGGGACGGTATAGAGATGGAAGCGGGTGGTGAAGCCCCGGATGCTCCCGAGGTCGAGCGGCAGGAAGTCGAAGAAGAGCGTGCGGTCGGCTTCGGTCGCCAGGGAGATCATCTTGCCCTTCGACTCGGGGGCGGTCTTGTTGTAGATGTACTGCAGATTGGTCGTCTTCCCGCACAGGCCGGGCCCGTAGAAGACGATCTTGCAGTTGATCTCTTTGCTGGCGTAATTGATAAAAGTCATCGTCGTCGTCTTCCGTGCCTCGTTCCCTCGCCCGGTCCCTCTCCGAGGGCCGGGGCGATCCGCCGGGAGCGCCTGGGCCTCAGGCGCCGGTCCGCCGGCGGGCGCCGCGCTCTGCCGTCATTCGCCGGTTATTCACCGAATAGGGCGTCGATGTCGTCGTCGGTGATCTCGGAAAAGGGGCTTGCGTGGATCGACCCTTGAGCTCCTCTTTCGCCCTTCTGCATCATCACCTCGAAGATCTTCTCGAGCTCCACGCTCGCCCGTTTGACCCGCAGGCGGACCAGGCCGAGCGAGGAGCGGTCGTCGAAAATGACGACCAGGATGGCGCGTTTGGCGACGATGGAGATGTGGATGTGGTCCTGCTGACCCTCATGGAACAGCACCGAGAACTCCCGCTCCCCGATCAGCTTGGCCAGACCGTCGGTGGCGGCCACGTTGCCGGCCGTCAGCGAGGCGAGCGAGGTGGTGTCGAACTGCTCGGTCTCCCCCGCCGAGGCGATCTGCTGGCCGTTCTTGTCGATAAGGAAGACGGCCTTGGCGTTGGCCTCCTGGCGCAGACGGCGCAGGGCCTCCTCAAGGTGCTTGAATTCCTCCTCGTAGAGCACGAAGTCGGCTGCGCACATTGGCTAACCTTTCCGGACCGGGCGAAGATACAACATCAGGGGCTGGCCGTCAAAGCTCTGATTTCACGTCAGTTGTATCAGGCAGTCTGTCTCAGGTAATGACGGCCGTCAATGGAACAGCCGCCACCCCCGCAGGACGTCGGATTCGGCGAGGACCAGCTCGGAGCCCGCGACCTGGTGGTGCACCGGGATCGGCGGGCACCCCTCGACGCCGGAGTTGATGGTGGTGAGGCGGAAGGCCTTGTCGCACTTGTTGCAGACGATCCACTCCCCCTCGTGCCGTAAGCCCCGCTTGTACTTGGCTCAGGTCTCGCTGGCATCGAAGGCGACCTGGACCTGGCCCGTGTTGTCGCGCCCGACAAAGAAGTGAACCTCCTGGTTGCCGGCGTTGAGGAACTGGAAGAAACGGACCTCCTGCGGCTTCAGATCCGCCACATCGATCCGCACCTGCCCCCCGCGGTCGGGCGTCACGACCTGGAACCCCGACGAGTTGAGCCGCTTCTCCGAAGCCACCTCGGCCCCCCAGATCACGCCCAGGACGGCGAGGACGATCAGCAGACCATGAACCGGTTTGAAGCGACGCATCGGGGGTATTGTGTCGCACCCCCCCCGAGACGGCAAGTGTGCCCCCTAGAACAGCGTATAGATGAACGGCGCCGTGGCCTGGCTGGTGACGACCAGCAGGATGACCAGACCCAGGATGAGCACCAGGGGGACGATCCAGTAGACCTTGTTCTGCCTGGCGAACTGGACGATCTCTCCCAGGATGGAGCCGAAATAGCGGACCTTGCGCATGGTTGTTTCCTACCTTCCCTACTAGTCTAGCTGGAATTCCTGCCGCCAGTCCCCCTTCTCCGCGAGCGCGGGCTGCGCTTTCTTCTCGAGCAGGAAGGGGCCGAGCACCAGATAGTCCATCTCGGTGCGCATGAAGCAGCGGTAGGCGTCCTCGGGCGTGCAGACGATCGGCTCGCCCCGCACGTTGAAGCTGGTGTTGACGATCACGCCGTAGCCGGTGAGCTTCTCGAATTCCTGGAGGATCGCGTGGTAGCGCGGGCTCTCCTCGCCCACCGTCTGGATGCGCGCCGAGTAGTCGACGTGGGTGATGGCGGGGACGTCCGAGCGCGGCCGGTTCACCCACTCGGTCAAGGGGAGATCGCGCTCGTCCCCCCGCTTGGGGATGCGCCGGCTCTGGACCACGTCCGCCACCAGCAGCATGTAGGGGCTCGGGCGGTCGAGCTCGAAGTAGTCCGACACCCGCTCCTCCAGCACGCTCGGCGCGAACGGCCGGAAGCTCTCCCGGTACTTGATCTTCAGGTTCATCACCGACTGCATCTTGGCGCTGCGCGCGTCGCCGATGATCGACCGCCCCCCCAGCGCCCGCGGCCCGAACTCCATCCGCCCCTGGCAGAGGCCGATGACGTTCTCCCCGGCGATGATGCCGGCGATCCGCCCCGCCCACTCCTCGTCCGAGAGCTCCTCGTAGGGATACCCTTGAGCGTCGAGGTACTCCTTGATCTGGGCCCGGCTGAAGTCAGGGCCGAGCAGCGCCCCCTGCATGGCGTCCTTCGGCTTGCCGCTGCTGGAGCGACCGACCGTCCTCGGCTTGCCCATGGCGTTGTGCCAGACCGCCAGCGGCGCGCCCAGGGCCCCGCCGGCGTCCCCGGCCGCGGGCTGGATCCAGATGTCGTCGAAGATCCCCTCACGCAGCAGCACGCCGTTGGCCACGCAGTTGAGGGCCACGCCGCCGGCCATGCAGAGGTAGCGCTTGCCGGTGATCTCGCGGGCGTGGCGGGCCAGCTTGAGGACGATCTCCTCGGTGACCTCCTGGATCGACTTGGCGAGGTCCATCTCCCGCTGGGTGATGGGCGACTCCGGCGGCCGTGGCGGCCCGCCGAAGAGCGACGAGAACTTGCCATTCGTCATCTCCAGGCCGTCGAGATAGCCGAAGTAGTCCATGTTCATGCGGAAGGAGCCATCCTCGCGGACATCGACCAGCTCCCGCCTGATGAGATCGGTGAATTTCCCCTCGCCGTAGGGGGCGAGCCCCATCAGCTTGTACTCGCCCGAGTTCACCTTGAAGCCGGTGAAGTAGGTGAAGGCCGAGTAGAGGAGGCCGAGCGAGTGGGGGAAGGCGATCTCGCGGATCAGCCGCAGGCGGTTCCCCTCGCCCACGCCGATGGTGGTGGTGGCCCACTCGCCCACGCCGTCGAGCGTAAGCACCGCCGCCTCCTCGAAGGGGGAGGGGTAGAAGGCCGACGCCGCGTGCGACTCGTGGTGCTCGGTGAAGTAGATGTCCCCGACCTCGCCGACGCCGCAGTCCTCCAGGGCGTCCTGGATCTGGGGCGGGATCCACAGCCGGTCGCGCAGCCAGAGGGGCAGGGCCATGACGGCCGAGCGCAGCCCCCGGGGGACCGTCGAGAGATAGGTCTCCAGGATGCGGTGGAACTTGAGCAGCGGCTTGTCGTAGAAGACGACGCCGCCGAGATCCCCCGGCTTCACGCCCCCCTCGGCCAGGCAGTAGCGCACGGCGTTGCTGGGGAACCCCTCGTCGTGCTTCTTACGGGTGAAG
>QHVW01001042.1 GCA_003223675.1 Acidobacteriota bacterium | reverse complement strand
CAGCGGACCGCCGTTGAAGGGGAGGAGCAGCTTGGGCCGGCCCATCCGGCGGGAGGCGCCGGCGGCGGGGAGGACGGCGACGGTCACAGGAACCCCCGGTCTTCCGCGTGGCGCAGGAGGGCGAGGCGGCCGTCCACCCCGAGCTTGGCGTAGACATGGCCGAGGTGGATCTTGACCGTGGAGGGGCTGATCGAGAGCTGGGTGGCGATCTCCTTGTTGCGCAGCCCGCGGCCGACCAGACGGACGACCTCGAGCTCGCGCGCGGTGAGGACCGCGGCGGCCTCCCGGGCTCCGCTCTCCTGCCGCACCAGCCTGCCGAGCGCGCGCGCCATCGAGCGGCGCTCGAGCCAGGGCTCGCCGGCGTAGACCTTCCGCACGCACTGCACCACGCTGTTCGCGGGCATCTCCTTGAGCACCAGGCCTCCCACCTCCAGACGGAGGGAATCGAGGACCTCACCATCGTACATCGCCGTCGCCATCAGGACCGAACGGGTCGGCAGGCGCTGGCGGGCGAGCTCCCGCAGCACCTCCAGCCCGCTCATGTCCGGCATCCGCAGGTCGACCACCAGCACGTCCGGCCGGTGCCGGCGCACCGCTTTCAAGGCGTCGGCGCCAGAGGTACAGGAAGCCAGGACCTCGAAACCCTCCTCGGGACGGAAGAGATACTCGAGCGCCGTCAGGATGAGGGGATGGTCGTCGGCCAGCACGAGTCGGATCGCCATATAAGCTCGTTTATATAAATTTGACTTTGATCATATCTCTCACTCGCCTGTATCATAGCCCAAAAGTATTATAAAGTCCCCCCCTTTTGGGGTATGTCTTGCCAGAATCCGGCGTGATAGATTAACTATCGATCACGTAAAGGCATCTGGTTGCCTGCTAGGAGTGCTCCCGGCAGCACTCTGGTACACATCTACACATTCGATAGGCTGTATAGGGAGGACTCCCCCATGAGCACCAAGCGCACCCCAGTGAGGCCGCGGAAAATTCTATCAATTGCAGGGATCTGTCTCGCGATGATGCTTCTCGTCGCCGCGACGGCTCTCGCGGCCGCCAAGCCGCCGGCGGGCCAGGCGAGCATCACGCTGAGCGACTGCAACGCCGAGCTGTGCCACGCGAACAACACCGCCTGGAATTTGACGAAATCTCCGTCGTCCCAGAGCGTCACCCTGCCGGATGATCCGCCGGCAATCACCTGGACCGTCGCCGCCACGCGCGGCGCGACCAGCGCCAACTATCTGACCGTGGACGGCGTGCTCACCGTGACCAACACCGGCACGGCCAATGCCACGATTGGCAATATCGTCATCAATCTCCAGAAGAAGATCGTCAACACCTCGAATTGGGTTTCGGTCGCGGCGGACGTCGCCGATGCCACCAACGGCAACGCCGCCACGGTGGGCAATATCGTCGCTTCGGCTTCCGCTGAGAGCGCCAGCGTGAACGCCTCCTTCGGTCCGCCGAACTACACGGTTTCCGGCGCCCGCGGCACTTTCGTCGAGACCCTGCTCTACACCGCCCAGTTCAACAATTCGGTGCTGGGCCTCGCGCCGGGCGCCCAGGTCCGCTCCGAGGCGCTGGTGACCTTCGGCAACGCAGGCCTGCGCGGCGGCAGCGGCGCTTCGGCGGCCAATATCGACGTCAACGGCAATGGGACGATCGATACCGACGAAGCGAACGTCCGCACCGTTCCCTGCCGCGTCTCCCGGACCGTCCCGCCGCTCAAGGCCGGGAACGATGCCGTCACGCTGAGCGACGCGGCGAGCGACGTCGCGGTGAGCGGCTCGGGGATCGGCTCCACCAACTTCCTCACCGGCCTCGGCCTCGACGGCACCGGCAGCGGTGAGGTGATCTCCGGCGACCGCACCGCCACGGTGAGCGTCGACGCGACCTGCACACCGCCCGGCTCCGGCACGATCACCAACACGGCCCATCTGAACGGCGAGAGCTGCTCCGTCACCGTCCAGGGGCCCCAGATCGGCACCGATCCCATCACCGGGCTGCCGGTCTATCAGCAGATCTCGTTCCCCTGTGTCACGGGGGTCGACCTCGACGCCAGCGCCAGCGCGAACGTCGCATGCGAGGAGCAGCACCAGGGGCCGCCGAACGTCTGCACCTACACCCAGGGCGGCTTCCAGGGCGGCGGCGTCCCCGCTCAGCTCTACACCGCCAACTATCAGATCGTGTTCCCCGGCGGGCTGACGATCGGCATCAACGATGGTGTGGGCCCGAGACACAACGCGAGCTGGACCGCGAATTCCACCGGCCAGAACGCTCTCAAGACCTACCTCGCCGGCGGCGGGCCCAGCGGTGCGCTGACCGCGGACACCGTCAACGCGACCAGCACCAGCGGTGGCACCCTGGCCAAGCAGACGGCGGCGCTGACCTTGAACGTCGGCTTCGGCATCAAGATGGTCGGCGGCACCCCCACGGTCGACACCAGCGGGCTCGGCGGTCTCCAGCTCTGCAACCTCACGGCGGGCAGCACGATCGGCTCCTGGACGCTGACGGGGCCCCAAGCCGCGGCGCTCAACGGCACCTCGGTGTCGAGCGTGTTGACGGGCGCCAACGGCGCGCTCGGCGGCAACGGCCTGCCGGGATACGTGGGCTCCTTCGGCGACCTGAACCAGCTTGTGACGGCGCTGAACGAGTCGTTCGACAATTGCACGGCGAACGCGTTCGCCACCGCCAACCTCTGCGTGGCGCCGCCGATCTGAGGCCGTCAGACCTCCAACCGCCGGGCGAGCACGAGCGTCCGGTCGT
>QHVW01000876.1 GCA_003223675.1 Acidobacteriota bacterium | reverse complement strand
CGGAGAGGGCGGAGCTCAAGAAATTGGATTCAAAAAAGCGAGTATGGGGATCAAGAAGATGAATAGGGCCCGGCGTCGGCCCACTGCTCGCGGAGGGCCGCGGCCACCTCGTCGCGCAGGGGGGGCGGGGTGTAGACGCGGTAGCGGTCGATGCGGGAGAGGTGGCGGATGAACTGGCTGGCCCGCTCCATGGGCTCCAGCGAGCCGTCGAAGCGGCGCACCAGGACGCGGCTGCGCCCCATGCGGTGGGGGTCCTTGGCGGAGTTGGAGACCAGCAGGCTGCCGGGACCGAAGCGGGCGCGCACCCTGGGGAGCAGCGCCTCGAAGCGCTCCTTCTCCTCGCGCGGCAGGTGCTCGCGGGTCTCGAAGGCGACGGGGAAGTGCCGGCGCTCGACCAGGGCGCGGGCGTGCACGCTGTCCGAGGTGCGCAGGGCCGACCAGACGGAGACGTCGTCCTGGGCCAGGAACGCCTCCGGCGCCGCGGGCCAGCGGATCCCCCGCTCCTCCAGCCACTCGTTCAGGTGCAGCTCCAGCGCCTTGCCGGTGACGTTGAAGTAGACCTGGGTGAACATGTAGTAGCGGGCCATCACCAGGGCCTCCAGCGCGTGGACTCCCCCCTCGTCGACGCCGATCCCCCACTCGCCGGTCTCGGGGTCCTCGATCGGCAGGATGGTGTCGAGCAGCCTTTCGAGGTCGTAGGTGCCGTAGCGCACGCCGCAGAACAGGCTGTCGCGCAGCAGGTAGTCCATCTTGTCGACGTCGAGCTCGCCGGAGACGATCTTGGCCAGCAGCCGCTCGGTGGGGGTGCCGCCGCCCTGCAGGAGGCGGCGGACGTCGGCGGTGGTGATCCCGTCGCCGTGGCGGGCGAAGATCTCCTCGACCTCCGGGCTGCCGAGCAGCCGCCGGGTCATCTCCTCGTGGTCGATCCCCTCCTCGAACAGGTCCTCGGCCGAGTGGCTGAACGGCGCGTGCCCGAGGTCGTGGAGCAGCGCCGCCACCCGCGCCAGCCGCCGCTCGGGGGCGCGCGACTCGCCCGGCAGCATGCCGCCGCTCTTCGAGCAGAGGGCGTCGTAGACCCGGCCGGCGAGGTGCATGGCGCCGATCACGTGGCCGAAGCGGCTGTGCTCGGCGCCGGGGAAGACCAGGAAGGTGAAGCCGAGCTGGTGGATGAAGCGCAGCCGCTGCACCGGCCGGCTGTTGACCAGGGCGGTCTCCAGCGGATCGGCGCGCACGAAGCCGTGGACCGGATCGCGGATCGAGAGCACGCGGGAGGGCGCCAATCCTTCCAGGCTCAGTTGCGCCCGGGGTCGGTGCCCCGGTGGCGGAAGGGGCGCAGCAGGTCGAAGACCTGCTTGCGGCTGCGCAGGATCGAGAGCACCGAGAGCCCCCGCTCGGGGAGCGGCTCGGTGAGGAGCTGGAGCTTGCGCACCGCCGGCACGTCCATCCGGGTGGCGATCCGGTTGATCATCTCCTCGAAGGCGCAATCCCCCGAAGCGAGATCGTCGACGTCGAGCTGCAGCTTGTCCCCCACCTCCTCGGAGAGCGCCCGCAGCAGGCGGACGATGGTCTGGCGCACGGCCACGATGCCGGCGTCGCGCTCGTTGAGCCAGGGCTCCTCGAGCGGCCGCACCACCCCCTGGCGGTAGGGCCCCGCGATCTCGTGGTCGAGCTCGAAGCGGAGCTCGCCGTAGACCAGGATGTCGGCGTGGCCGTCGGGGGCGGTCTCGAGGTCCATCACCCGCGCGGCGGTGCCGGCCGGGAAGATCTCGGGGCGCCCCTCGCGGTCGAGCCGCGGGCCGGGCTTCATGAGCACGACCCCGATCCACCGCGCCTCCTCGTCCAGCTCCGCGAGGTCGTGGACGAGCTGATGGTAGGAAGGATCGAGGACGTGAAGCTTCAGCTCCGTGCGCGGGAAGTGCACGATGTCGGTGAGAGGGACGAGCGGGAGACGTGTGCCGTCGCCAGCCATGGGGGACATGGAGGGATTGTAACGCAGCCCCGGGCCGGCTGATCCGACCGATCCGTCGGATCCGACCGATCTGACGGATCACGCCGAGGCTCCGGGGTGGGGGCCGAGGTGCCCAGGAGATAGAATCCCCCTATGCGCCCAATCCCCACCCTCCTCCTCTTCCTCACCCTCCCCCTCCCTCTCGCCGCACAGACCGACCCCATCGCCGCGGGCGATGCCGCATGGGCCCGCCGGGCCGAGGGGCACCAGGGGGCGCGGGCCGTCCCCGGGCCGATCGACGAGGCGGTCGCCGCCTACGAGCGCGCGGTCAAGGAGCAGCCGGACCGGCTGGAGGGGGCCTGGAAGCTGCTGCGGGCCCTCCACTACAAGGGGGAATTCACCACCGACTCCAACGACGCCAAGCAGAAGACCTTCGCCCGCGGCAAGGAGGTCGCCGAGGCCGGGATCGACCGCCTGGCCAGGCGGACGGCGGGGAGCCGGCAGAAGCTCGACGCCCTGACCCCCGCCCAGGCGGCGAAGGCCGTGGCGGCGGTGCCCGAGGCTACTCCCCTCTTCCTCTGGTCGGCGGTCCACTGGGGGCTCTGGGGGGACGTCTTCGGCCGGCTGGCCGCCGCGCGCCAGGGGGTGGGGGACAAGGTTCGGCGCTACGCGGAGATGGTGATCGCCCTCGACGAGCGCTACGGGGACGCCGCCGGCCACCGGGTCCTCGGCCGCCTGCACACGCTGGCCCCCAAGGTGCCGTTCGTCACCGGCTGGGTGGACCGCGACAAGGCCGTCTCTTCCTCGCCGAAGCCCTGTTCGAATACCAGCCGGCCAAGGCGGCGGAGGCGCGCGACATCCTGCGCCGCCTGATCGCCCGCCCGCCCACCCCCGAGTGGGTGGTCGAGCAGGAGAAGAGCCTCGTCAACGCGCGGGCCCTGCTCGCCAAACACTCCGGCTGACCGTGGACCCGCGCCAGACCCCGCTGATCGCCGTGGCCGCGGCGGCGTTCCTGGTCGCCCTCAAGGGGGCGGGCGCCTGGATGACCGGCTCCCTCGCCCTCGGCTCGGCCGCGCTCGACTCGGCGGTCGACCTCTTCATCTCGGGCGCCAACTTCCTGGTGCTGCGGGGGAGCGCCAGACCTCCCGACCAGAACCACGCCTACGGGCACGGCAAGTTCGAGAACCTCGCCGCCCTCGGCCAGGGGCTGTTCCTCGTCGCCGCGGCCGCGGGGCTGGTGTGGACGGGGGTGCGCCGGCTGATCCAGGGCGGCAGGCCGGAGCAGACCGGATGGGGCATCGCCGTGCTCGCCGTCTCCCTGGTGGTGAGCTTCGGCGTCGCCCGCACGCTGCAATGGGCCGCCGGGCAGAGCGGCAGCCCGGCGCTCAAGGCGGACAGCCTCCACTACGCCACCGATATCTGGGTGAACGGCGCCGCCCTCCTCGCCCTGTTCGTGGTGCGCTTCACCGGCTGGGCCGCCGCCGACCCCCTGGTGGCGCTGGTGGTCGCCGCCTGGGTCTTCAGGAGCGGCGCCTCGCTGGCCCTGGAGGCGGCGGGAGACCTCTCGGACCGCGGCCTGCCCGAGGAGGATCTGCGCCGCATCGAGTCGGTGGTCGACGCCTTCGTCCCCGAGATCCGGGGGATGCACGACCTCAAGACCCGCCGTAGCGGCGGCCAGCGCTTCATCGAGCTCCACCTGGAGATCCCCCGCGCCACCTCCTTCCAGGACGCCCACGACCTCACCGTGCGGGTGCTCCGCGCCATCGAGCGGGAGATGCCGCGGTCGAAGGTGTTCGTGCACAGCGATCCGGTGTAAACACGGACACATGGACAAACACGGACGAGCACGGACGGGCACGAACAGGGTGTCCTCCTCGTCCGTGCCTGTCCGTGTCTTTGTCCGTGCTCGTCCGTGTGTCCGTGCTATGGGTGCGCCACCCCGAGCTCCGCGGAGAGGCGGGCCGCCTGGCCGAGGTAGAGGCCGGCGAGGAGGGCGGCGCCGAGGAGGGCGGGGCGGCGCAGGGCGGGAGGGAACCAGCGGGCGCCCAGCAGCAGGAGGGCCGCGGTGGCGAGGGTGAGCCATTGGCCGTGCGCGCCGAGGGCCTGGGCGAGCTGTGCCGGCAGGAGGAGCCCATAGAGGAGGAGGCCGGGACCCGCGGCGGCGGCGAGGAGGGGCGGGCCCGGAGCCAGAGCCTCGGCCGCGCCCAGGGCGAGGAGGGCGCGCAGGGCCGCCAGGGCTAGGAAGGGGACGGCGGCGCTCTCCGGCCCCTCGCCGATGCGCATCAGCTCGGCGGCCCAGGCCGTGACGAGCAGGAAGACGAGGCCGAAGCCCGCGGCGATCCGCCACCCCACCGCCTCCAGGCGCCGCCAGGTCAGGAAGAGGAAGAGATCCGACATCATCAGAGCGAAGAAGAGCACCGCCAGCACCCGTCCCGCCTTGGAGGCGCCGAGCGGATAGAGGCGCTGCACGATGGCGGGGTCCGGATGACGCAGAACATAGAAGAACGCGGCCAGCACGCCGGTGAGGAGCAGCGGCAGCAGGGCGAGCGCTCCGGCGCGCCGCCGCTCAGTATTTAGCCTGGTATCGAGCCCCGCGAGCCGCCACGGGAGGACCGCCTGCGCCCCCCAGGCCAGCAGCAGCCAACCGAGCAGCAGGCCGTCGGCGATCAGGCGAGGGCCCTCCACTCCACCCTCTCCACCACCTCCCCCTCCCCGAGCCGGGCCAGCAGGTCCGCCACGCGGGCGCCGTCGGGGGGAACGGTGAGGTCCGGAGCGATCTCGGCCAGGGGGATGAGCACGAAGCGGCGCTCGCGCATCCGCGGATGGGGGAGGGTCAGCTCCGGCCCCTCCAGTTGAAGGTCGCCGTAGAGCAGGAGGTCGATGTCGAGAGGGCGGGGGCCGAGCCGCACCCCTGGGCGGCGGCCGGCCTCGCGCTCCAGCGCCTTGGCCAGGGCGAGCAGCTCCTCGGGGGGGAGCGCGGTGCGGGCGAGGGCGGCGGTGTTCAGGAAATCCGGCTGGGGGACCGGCGAGACGGGAGCGGTGCGATAGAGAGAGGCGACGCGGAGGGGCCCCAGGGAGGCTTCGAGACGGCGGAGAGCCCAGGCCAGCGTATGCTCGACCGGGCTGGGCTCGCCCGCCGCTTTTCCCGGCGCTTTTCCCAGGAAATTGCCGGGGACGTTGCCCCCCAGGGCCAGCGCCAGGACGGCGGCCCCGGGATCAGTCCTCTTCGTCGAAGTCCTCTTCTTCCTCGGCGTCGTCGAGGTCGGCCCCCGCGAGCTCGGGCTCGACCATCTCGTCGTCGACGATCTCCACGGCCTCGATGGGAGCCTCCTCCTCCTCAAGGTCGATGGGCTTGGCGGTCTCCACCTTGCGCCGCCGGCGGGACGACTGGCTGGCGGCCAGCGACTCCGAGGTGACGGCGTCCTTCTGATTGGCGCCGCACTTCGGGCAGACCGGCTCGGGCTTGCCGAGGTCGTAGAACTTCGTGCCGCAGTTATAGCAGTCGTATTTGGTTCCCAGTTTCAGCTCAGGCATGAAAGGCTCCAATCCCCAATTCCGGCCGGGCCGCTTTCGAGGGCGGTGAAGCTAGCATCGGTCCGGGGGCATGTCAACACGATCCGCCGCTGGCCTCTCGCTTGCACTTGGAAGAAAGGGGAGGATAGGATGGTTCTTCCCGCATGATGAAGAAATCCCTCGTCGCCGGCCTGCTGGCCCTGCTCCTTGCCGTCCCCGCCTTCGCCGCGGGGAGGAGCCACGCTCCGCCCGACCCTCTGGCCCCGAATCTCACCGGGCCGCAGCGGCTCCAGGCCCTGGTCGACCGCGTCCGCTACGAGCAGAATCAGCTCAAGACGCTGGAGGCCCGCTTCACCCAGCAGCAGGAGAATTCGATGCTGGCGGCCCCCGAGGAGTCCAAGGGGACCTTCTCCTACCGGGCGCCCGACAAGGTGCGCTGGGAGTACACCTCGCCGAACGCGATCACCGTCGTCATCCGCGGCGACGAGATGACCACCTGGTACCGCGACCTGAAGCGCGCCGAGACCCTCAAGGTCGGCCGCTATTCGAGCCAGGTGTTCAAGTACCTGGGGGCGAGCGGCAGCCTCCAGACCCTCCTGGAGTACTTCACCGTGCGGCTCAAGCTGCCCGAGAAGAAGGGGGACCCCTACCGCCTGGAGCTCGACCCCAAGTACGCGCGCATCGCCAAGCGGCTGAAGTCGATGACCCTGTGGATCGACGACCAGACCTTCTTCCCCGAGCGGCTCAAGTACGTGCAGGCCAGCGGCGACACGGTCGAGTACCAGTTCAGCGACATGAAGAGGAACACGCCGATCCCCGACGACCGCTTCGTCCTCAAGCTCCCGCCGGGGGTCTCAAACCGGGTGTTGAGCCTGGGGGGCCAGGAGGGGGGGAGCAAGAGCACGCCCTGAGGGGGGCCCCCCATGACCCTCCCCTTCCACCTCCTCGCCACCCACGGCCAGTCCCGCCGGGGCCGCCTGATCACGCCGCACGGCGTGGTGGAGACGCCGGCGTTCATGCCGGTGGGGACGCTCGGCGCGGTCAAGGGGGTGACCCCGCAGGAGCTGGAGGCGGCGGGGGCGTCGATCCTGCTCGCCAATCTCTATCACCTCGCCCTGCGGCCGGGGATCGACGTCGTCGAGCGGCTGGGGGGGATCCACGCCTTCACCGGCTGGCAACGGCCCATCCTCACCGACAGCGGCGGCTTCCAGGTGTGGAGCCTGGGTGGGCTGCGCACCGTGGACGCCGGCGGGGTGACCTTCCGCAGCCACCTCGACGGCTCCCCTCTGCGCTTCACCCCCGAGGGGGTGGTCGGCTTCCAGGAGCGGATGGGCGTGGACGTGGCCATGATGCTCGACGAGTGCCCCCCCTGGCCGGTCGAGCGGCCGGCGGCCGAGGCCTCGTGGGAGCGCACGCTCGCCTGGGCCCGCCGCGCCCGCGAGGCGTGGAAGGGGGAGACCGGCGGCGGCCTGTTCGGCATCGTCCAGGGGAGCGTCTATCCGGACCTGCGCCGGCGGGCGGCGGCCGACCTCGCGGCGCTCGCTTTCGACGGCTACGCCATCGGCGGCGTCTCGGTGGGGGAGCCCGCGGCGGAGCGCCGGGCGGTGGTGGAATGGACGGCGCCCGTCCTGCCCACGGACCGGCCGCGCTATCTGATGGGGGTGGGCTATCCCGAGGACATCCTCCACGCCGTCCGGCAGGGGGTCGACCTCTTCGACTGCGTGCTGCCGGCGCGCAACGCCCGCCACGGCGTCCTGTTCACCCGCCAGGGGGTGATCAAGATCAAGAACGCCCGCTACAAGGACGACGAGCGGCCGCTCGACCCCGAGTGCGGGTGTCCGGCCTGCCGCCGGGTCTCGCGCGCCTTCCTCCACCACCTCGCGCGGGCGGGGGAGCTCACGGCGCCGGTGCTCGCCACCCTCCACAATCTGCGCTTCTACCTTGACTTCATGTCGGAGCTCCGGCAAGGTATTGAGCTCGGTACGCTGACTGACATGGCGAGTCCCGCCTGCCGTACCGCCGGTGGAGACCCGCCGGAAGGATCCGCCGTACGGGTCCCTCCGGCTTCTTCCCATCCCCTAGAGCAAAGGAGCTCTTGACGGCAGGCCGACCCTGCCGGCTGTGACGCGCACATGAATCCGATCTCCGTATCCTCGCTGGCCTTGGCGCCCCAGGTTTCCGGCAGCAGTGGCATCCTGGGCGCGCTCACCGGTCTCGCCCCCATGCTCCTCATCTTCGTCATCTTCTACGTCGTGCTCATGCTGCCCATGCAGCGGCAGCGCAAGGCGCTGCAGCAAGTGATCGAGAACCTGAAGAAGGGCGATCGGGTGCTCACCACCGGCGGCCTC
Source organism: Acidobacteriota bacterium (assembly GCA_003223675.1). Lineage (GTDB taxonomy): Bacteria > Acidobacteriota > Thermoanaerobaculia > Multivoradales > UBA5704 > DATARR01. Next base: position 13 of record QHVW01000876.1, on the reverse strand, counting down.
TACGGCGAGGTGG
>QHVW01001041.1 GCA_003223675.1 Acidobacteriota bacterium | reverse complement strand
CCCCGAAAGGGGCCGCCCAGGTTCGCGTCCGTCCTGAAGCCGGCAGCTAGAACCGCAGGCCGAGGCTGACGCGGAAGGTGCGCGGCGTCTGGTAGCCGAACTGGTTGACGGCCTTGCCGAAGTTCGGCCCCTTCTGCCAGTTGACCCCTTCGACCGGCTTCTCGGTGAACGGGTTGAAGGGAAGGCAGGTATTTCCCTGGCCGGGTCCCGGGCCGAGCGGCCTCGGGCCGGGCGCGTTGGGGCAGATGCCGCGGTTGTCCGCCGTGAAGACCGTGGTGTCGAACAGCGTGGTGTCCGTGGTGTCCACCGTCTGCCGGTTGAACAGGTTGATGATCTGGGGCTGCACGAAGAGGTCGACGTCCCCGATCTTGAATTTGTAGTTGAGGGATAGGTCCGTCCGTAGGACCGACGAGGTCGTGAACGCGCCGCGCTTCGAGAAGTAGTAGGTGACGCGTACCGGTTGGTTCAGATAGCCCGGGACGGTCAGATAGCGCTCCCCCGTGATGGGATTTTTGATCAGCGTGGCCGGGCCGGGGGCGTCGTACGGGTGGCCGGAGAAGTAGCTCTGCGCCAGGCTGACGCTGAGGCCCTGCCGGCTGCCCGAGAAGACGTTGTACAGGCCGTAGAGGGTGACCCGGTGGCGCTGGTCGGTCAGCAGGTCCCCCTTGGGGTTGTTCCACTTCGGGTCCTTGTATTCCGGATATTGGCCCGAGGTACCGACGACCGGGCCGCTGCCGCGGGTCTCGCCGTCGAAGTTGCCCTGCGTATGCGACAGCGTCCAGTTGCCGCCGATGTCGAGCCGGGACGACGGGCTGTAGCGGAACTGCGTCTGTAGCGCGTCGTAGCGCCGCTCGTACAGCGAGTCGTTGTTCTGGATCAGCGTCAGGTCGGTCGGCCCGTTGCCCGCCACCACGTGGCCGGTCGAGAGGTCGGTGCGGGCGGCGTAGAAGTTCTGCCAGTCGCGGTGGATGACGTCCGCCCGCGCGATGCCGTGCTCGCCGAGCCGGGCGGTCATGCCGAGGGCGTACTCGGTGACCGACGGCGAATTCAGCGAGCCGCGGATGAGGGTGTTGCCGCCCGGGATGTTGATGGCGACGAGCGGCAGGTTGCCGTTCGGTCCGCCCTGGCTCTGGAACCAATCGAAGAGGGCGCGGATCGCCTGGTCCTGGGTGAGGAGGGGGGCGTTCGGGTCGGTGTTGATCGATGGGCCGCGGTAGGCCCACTGGTACGTCTGCGGTGCGCCGGCGGCGGAGGTCGTGTCGCCGACGGTGTTGGCGATGGCGGCCACGTACTGGCCGTAGCTGGCGTGGGCGATGTACCGCGAATCGCCGTGCACGTCGTAGGTCACCGACAGGCGCGGGCTGATGTTGCTGTCCTTGGCGACCTTCTTGCCCTCTTCGTCCTTGCCGTCGTTGGAGTCGTAGCGCACGCCGAGACCGAAGGTCATGCGGTCGCTGAAACGCCAGGTGTCGTTGAGGTACGCCGAGTTGGTCTTGAAGGCCGTCCCCTTGCTGAGCTTCGCGATGGGGTTGTACTGGATGATGGTCGAGCCGTCGCCGGCGAACACCGGGAAGATATCGGAGCCGCGGATGACCGCGCTGGTGCCCAGGATCCGGTAGTCGCTGCCCGACTGGTGGTTGTTGGCCAGGCGGATGTCGTTGAAGGAGTCGACGCCGCCCACGATGTCGTGGGAGCCGGTCTTCTCGGTGGACAGGAAGTAGGAGAGCTTGCCCAGGTAGTTCTCGTTGTTGCGCAGCTCGGGGCCGCAGATGCCGCAGAACGTCGGGCTGTGGTAGCGGGCGTTGCCGCGCGAGCGGTCGAGGAGCAGGGTGCCCGCGATCAGGTCGGTCGACGGCGCGCCCGAGCCGATGAAGGTGAACTTGCGCTTCGAGTACTGGGCGGTGGCGACCAGGTTCTCGGTCCATACGCCCGTGTAGTTGCCGCTGTACTGCTCCTGGGGGAGCTCGCGGTCGTAGACGCTCGCCAGGTCCAGGATGGCCAGGAAGGAGTTGCCGAGCTGCTTGTCCTTGACCTTCAGGTACGAGCCGACCAGCGTATGGCTGGGGGTGATCGAAGCCGTGAGCTTGCCCTCGTAGCGCTGCTGCTTCTCCTCCGCGGGGTAGGGGATGCTGGTCGGGGTGTTGGTGGTCAGCGTCTGGCTCAGGTCGAGGTCGCGGGCGGCGAGGAAGAACCAGAGCCGGTCCTTCAGGATCGGGCCGCCCAGGGTCGCCTCGTAGGTCGGATTGACCTTGTCCGTCTGTTGTTTGGTCAGCGGCGTCTTCGCCTCCCAGCTCTGGTTGCGGAGGGTGTCGCGCAGCGAGCCCGAGAAGGTGTTGCCGCCCGACTTGGTGAGCACGTTGACCACGCCGCCGGTGAAGCGGCCGTACTCCGCCGAAACCCCGGCCGAGGCCGTGGTCGTCTCCTGGATGGCGTCCTCGACATACGAGTCGAACGCCTGGCCGCGGACGTTCTCGTTGGCCACCACGCCGTTGATCAGGAACAGGTTCTCGTAGCTGGGAGCGCCGGAGATGGTGATGGAGCTGAGACCCGTGCCGGTGCCGGAGGTGTCCTTGGCGGGGCCGTTCGGCTGCACGCCGGGCGACAGGGCCACGATCTGGCTGAGCGTGCGGCCCTCTGGCAGCTCGTCGACGAGCTGCTTGGTGTAGGTGGTCGCCGACTGCACCGTCTGCGAGATGTTCTCCAGCGATCCGGTGACCACGATCTCCTCGGTCACCGCGGCGGCGGCCATCTCGGTGTCGAGCGTGCTCGACTGCGCGGCGCCGATCCGCAGGACCTGCTTGACCGTCTGCAGCCCCTGCGCCTCGAACGTCACCGCGTACTCGCCGGGGGGGAGCGACGGGAACAGATAGTCGTCCGTGGACGACGTCACCGTCGACTTCGTCCCCTGGAGGTTGGGCGAGGTCACGGTGACCTTCACCCCCGGGAGGGGCTGGTCACCGGCCGTGACCCGTCCGGACAGCTTGCCGTTCGGATTCCCCTGCGTGATGGCCGGCAACGCCCAGAGCAGGGCGATCGCCAAGCCGAGAACCAAAGCTCTCACTCTCATGGATTCCATCCTCCTTCTCGGGAGCGCCTCCCTCGCGCAGGAGGTACTGCTCCCGGTTGATGACGCTGCTGAGCCTGCGGAGGTCCTGCCCCTGGGCGTAGATCCTGAACCTAGTTCTGAAAAGTAGATTAGGCAATTCTTGTGCCTATGACAACCCTGTGTCAACGCCGTAATTTTCCTGGGGAGCTTCCCCTGGGAAGCCTCAGCGGAGAGGGTAGAGATCAAAAAATTGGATTCAAAAAAGCGAGTATGACAATCAAGAAGATGAATAGGGCCCGGCGTCA
>QHVW01000875.1 GCA_003223675.1 Acidobacteriota bacterium | reverse complement strand
GTAGGTGAGCTTCAGGCGCTCGATCTGGGCGGTGAAGAGACGTCCCCGCAATCCCCCTCCGGCGTTGACGTCGAGCCACTGGCGGTCGGCGTTGAGGTCGAGCGCCAGGTGATCGGTAGGCTTCAGGGTGCCGAAGAGGGAGAGGTCTCCCCCCCGGCCGACCCGGACGTTGGCGAAGTCGATGGCGTCTCCCAGGGCGAAGCTGCCGCCGATGCGGGAGAAGCGGCGGCCCGGGTCGATCTGGAAATAGCCGGTGACGCGGCTGCGCTCGAGGACCTGATCGCCCACCCGCAGTTGCTCGCGCACGTCGAATTCGACGCCGGCCGCCAGGTTGCGCTGCCCCTGGGTCTGGACGCCGGTATTGGTCTGGCGCTGGATCAACCCGCCGTCCTGGTCCTCGACGTAGCGGGTGATGACGTACGGCTGGACGCGCCGGAACAGGCCGCTCTCCGGATAGTAGTTGCGGTAGAGGGCGTAGCGCCCCAGGCGGTAGCCGACCTGCGGCACGAACCCTTCGTCGGCGCGGAAGTCCTCGCCGAAATCCTGCACGGTGGCCCGCCAGGTCCAGTCGTGGCCGGTGTGGAGCCACTCCAGATGGCCGGCGTGCGAGGTGAGCCGGCGGCCGTCCCAGCCGGGGTAGAGGTCGGGCCGGTCCGGGGTCTCGGTGTCGCTCACCAGGAGCTGCCCCGTCATCTGGTCGGTCTGGCTCCGCCGCCAGAGGAAGTCGGGGCCGGCGACACGGTTGTGGCCGCCGACGCCCTCGTTCTCGCGGTCGGTGACCAGCAGGCCGAGGTAGGAGGCGCCGAAGTCCCGCCGCAGGCTGCCGAGCAGCACCTTGGAGGAGAAGTCCTGCGGCGCCAGGTCGTTGCCGGTGGGGCCCGGGATGATGACGCTGCCGCCCCCTTCGTCCTGGGTGAGCAGCACGGTGTAGCCGAGGTCGCCCAGCTTGCCGGTGTCGCGCAGCCCCCACTTGGGATCGGTGATCGTGCGGGTGTAGACCGCCTGGATCGGGGTGTCGAAGAGGTCCAGCCGCTCGAGGAAGAACGGCCGCTTCTCGGGAAAGAAGATCGCGAACTGGTTGTTGACCGCGATCTGGCCGACGTCGGATTCGATCTGCGAGAAGTCGGGGTTGATGGTGAGGTCGAGGGCGTTGCCCGCGCTCGGCGTCCACTTGACGTCGATCCCCGCGTCGGTCTTGGCGCTCTGGTCCTCCAGGGGCGAGCCGAGGCCGTCGCGGGGCTCAGCCGAGCGCTGGCCGGTGACGTAGGGCGCGCCCACGAAGTGGCCGCCGCCGGGCAGGCCCCGCAGGCCGGTGAGCTCGCGCGAGTGGCAGATCGTGCAGTTGCTGCCGCGGTCGATGGGGCTGCTGTAGATGCCGTAGCGCTGGTCGCGCGGGTAGTTGCGCCAGACCAGGATGCCCCAGTGGTTCTCCTCCTGCTTGGGATAGCGCAGCGAGGAGAACGGGATCCGCATCTCGGCGGTCCAGCCGTCGGCGGTGATCTCGGCCGCGGTGTCGTAGAAGAAGTCGGGGGAGAAGTCCTCGTTGCTGCTGCCGTCGTTGTAGATCGCGTCCGCCTGGTTGCCTCGGGGGTTGACGCGCAGCTCGACGGCCGAGCGGCGGTCGTTCCGGGTATCGAGGAACACGGCAACGTTGTCGTCGGTGCCAATGACGTTGTCCCGCTCGACGAAGGGGGCGCGGATCTTCCCCGGCTCGGGATCGAAGGCGTGGATGCCGATGTAGAAGCTGCTCTGGTCGTAGGTCAGGTAGACGACGGTCTTCACCTTCGGCTCGGTGTTGTCGCCCGGATAGGTCTCGTAGAAAGTGTCGATCACGGCCGCCTTCCGCCAGGCCGCGTCGTCGAGCCGGCCGTCGATGGTGATCCTGCCGGCCGCCCGCGGCACGTCCAGCGGAGGGCCCACGGACGGCGCCTGGGCGGTCAGGGGGAGGGCTGAGAGGAGGGCGAGAGCCCATCCCAGGGAGCCGGAGAGGAAGCGCATGGGCCGTTAATACTGCGGACGGACCGAAAAGTTTCTTGTTTCCGCAGTCGGCGTCCCCGGCCCGTTGGCCCCTCATCACCCCGACCCTCTTCTCCCATCCCTCCACCCTCCCTTCCGGGGAGAAGAGGGAGAAAGCCAGCTCAGCTTGCTTTAAGCCCCTCTCTCCCCGGCAGGGGTGGGTGGAGGGATGGGAGAGAGGGGTTGGGGAGTGAGGGGCCAGGCCTCCAATTTGCACTATCCCCTTTCGAAACGAGCTTTTCGAAAGGAATTCATCTCATGAGCAAACATCTTGGTATCCTCCTCTCCCTGTCTCTATCCGCCTTGGCCGCCAGCCCCGCCTTCGGCCAGGATCAGAACGTCGTCAATCCCCTGCGCGGCAACGTGGTCGCGATCTCCCGGACGGTGGCCCCCAACAACGTGGTGACGGCGGTCTCCGTGACCCTGGCCGACGCGGACCGGACCTCGGCGGGCGAGGCGCCGCGGCGCTTGACGATCAACTGCGATCCGGCGTTCCAGTATTCGCTCTGCTATGACGCCGGAATGTGGCTCTGGGGGTGCACCACCCAGGAGAATTCGGCGGTCGAGGATTTCACCGGCATCCGTCACGACTCGGTGTCCTGCACCTCCGGCGTCGGGAAGTGCGCCGAGGCCACCGGCTGGCTGGGCTTCGACAGTCAGGGATTTTTACGGATCAACCTGGACCAGCTCATCGACCGGCCGGGGTCGTACTGCACGGCGAAGTAGGTGGCATCTCACCCGAGCGGTGCCACCTCTTCCCGCAAATGTATCAGGGCCACGGCGCGGATACGGGAAGCCAGAGGGTAGGACTCGGCACCGGCATGAACGACCACCAACTCTTCGAGGTCCAGATCCTCCAGCGCGGAGCGCATGGAAGGTGTGACGCGAGGGCTACTGGTCAGCTTGACCTCGAAGCCGCGCCGCTGGTTGCCACGGCGGACGAGGAGATCGAGCTCGGCGCCGCTGTGCAGCTTCCAGAAGAAGCACTCCTCGGGTCGAGCGCCGAGGTGGTCCGCCACTTCGCCGATAGCAAAACCCTCCCAGGAGGCTCCCACCTTCGGGTGGCCCAACAGGTCCTCTCGCGCTTCCAGGCCCAGCAGGGTATGAAGGATACCGCTGTCCGCCAGATAGATCTTCGGGGCCTTCACATGGCGTTTGGCCAGATTCTCGTACCAGGGCTCCAGCCGTTTCGCCATGAAGGTGGCGCAGAGAGTGTCCAGATATCCGCGGACGGTCTTGTCCGAGACCCCGAAGGCGCGAGCCAGCTCCGAGCCGTTCCAGATCTCTCCATGATAATGAGCGAGCATTCCCCAGAACCGCCTCATCGTCGTGGCGGGGAGTTGGATTCCGAGCTCGGAGAGATCCCGCTCCAGATAGGTGCGAATGAACTGCTGCCGACAGAGCCCGCTCGAGGAATCTGACGCCGCGAGATATGAGAGAGGAAAGCCGCCGCGCAACCACAACGTTTCGGTGCGCTCCGGCCCGACCTCATCCAGGCTCAGGCCGCCGAGGTCGTGGAACGCGATGCGGCCGGCAAGGGATTCGGAGCCTTGGCGCAACAGTCCGGGCGAGGCGCTTCCCAGGACCAGGAACCGGGCCGGAGAATCCTCCCGGTCCGCCAGTACCCGCAATACCGGGAAGATCTCCGGCCGGAGTTGGATCTCATCCAGGATCACCAATCCCCGCAAATCCTCCAGGGCGAACAGAGGGTCCTCCAAGCGGTTCAGGTGGCGGGGGTTCTCCAAGTCGAAGTGGGTCACCTCACCCTGGAATCCAGCGGCGAAGGTTTTGGCGAGCGTGGTCTTGCCAACCTGTCGTGCACCGATCAGGCCGACCACGGGAAATTGACCCAGAAGCTCGCGAAGACGCTTGAGGTGAGTGGGGCGATCGACCATGCTCCAGAATTATACCTTGAAAATTCGGAGTCCGCCTCCGAATTTTCAAGGTAAACCTACCGCCGGAACTCCCGCACCTCCCCGCCCGCCAGCTCGATGAGCACGCTGTGGGCGTCCGCGGCGCGGACCTCGCCGGCTCCGAAGATGGGCAGGGTCACGGCGTCTCCCGGCTTGAGGGCCGCGGGGTCGCCGACGATCGCGGCGAGGGGGAGCACCGCGGCGGCGCCGTTCGGGGGGCGCACCGGCTTCTCGGCCGGCGGCGCGGCCAGCTCGCGGATGGGCTTCTCGCAGTTGTCGCAGTGGCCGCAGCGGTCCCAATCGACCTCCTCGCCGAAGTAGTCGAGGATCGCCTTCCAGCGGCAGAGCGCGGTCTGGGCGTAGAGGACCATGCGGCGCAGGCGGTCGCGGTCCGCTTCGGCCCGCTTCTCGTAGAGGTCGGCCATGGCGTCCAGCTCTGCGGCGCTGAGGCCGGTGCGCAGGAGGCGGTATTCGCCGGGCGAGGTCTCGGCGACCATCTCCAGGTCTTTCATCAGGGCGAGCACCACGCTCACCTTGGCCTTGGCGACGCCCGAGGCCCGTTTCTGGATCTCGCCGGCGGCGAATTCCTGCTCGTCCGCCCGCAGCCGCGCCAGCGCCCGGTAGATCTCCAGGAAGTGCTCGCGCTTGGGGTAGCGGCCGTTGAGGAAGAAGACCTGGGTATTTTTATCCTCCGGCTGGTAGAGGAGGACGCAGCGCGCCGGCTCGCCGTCCCGCCCGGCCCGGCCCGCCTCCTGGTAATAGGACTCCAGCGATCCCGGCAGGTTGTAGTGGACGACGAAGCGGATGTCCGGCTTGTCGATCCCCATGCCGAAGGCGTTGGTGGCGACGATCACGCGCAGGTCGCCGGCCATGAAGCGGTCCTGGGTGCGCTTGCGCTCGCGGGCTCCCAGCCGGCCGTGGTAGCGGGCCACGTCGAAGCCGAGGCTCCGGAGGTGCTCGGTGACCTCCTCGCAATCCTTGATCGTGGAGACGTAGACGATCCCGGCGCCTCCCATCTCGCCCAGCAGCCGGGGGAGGGCCTCGCGCTTCGACTCCTCGCGCGGCGCGGGGATCACCTCCAGCCGGAGGCTCTCGCGGAAGACCCCGATGTCGATGATCTCCATCTCCTCGCGGCCGAGCTGGTGGCGGATGTCGTCCACCACCTCGGGGGTGGCGGTGGCGGTCAGCGCCAGGATCCGTGGATTGCCGAGGGCCTCGATGGCCGTCCGCAGGCGCAGGTAGGACGGGCGGAAGTCGTGACCCCACTGGGAGATGCAGTGCGCCTCATCGATCACGAAGATGTCGATCAGGTTGGTCTTCAGCATCTCCAGGAATTCCGGCTGCGCCAACCGTTCGGGGGTGACGAAGACGAAGTCCCGCTGCTCCTTCTGGATCTCCGCCAGGACCTCGATCTCCTCGCCGCGGCTCAGGGTGCTGTTGACCTGGACGGCGTTGACCCCCAGCTCCCGCAGCTTGTCGACCTGGTCCTTCATCAGCGAGATCAGGGGGGAGACGATGATCGTGGTGCCCGGCAGCTCGGCGCCGGGGAGCTGATAGCAGAGCGACTTGCCGGCGCCGGTGGGCATGATCACCAGCGTGTCCTTGCCGGCGAGCACCGAGCGGATGACCTCCTCCTGCCCCTCCCGCAGAGCGCGGAAGCCGAAGGTGTGGCGAAGGGTGCGGCGGAGGGTCGAAAACTGGACGGTCTCGGCGGTCATGGAACTCCTTCCGGGTTGCGCCAAAGGGTGCGCAGGGATCGTCAGCAAGGGGCGTGCCGCGAGCAAACCCTGCTCATCCAGCTCCTACCCTCGGGGCGTTCTGCCCTCCGAAGCCTCACCCTCGAGGTGAGGATTCGGAGGGCAGGACGGGTTGACGGTGGAAGAGGCCGGGCTTATACTTAGTTCTACAAAATAGCCAAAGGGGTATTGGTAGGACTTGCACTACCCCCCTGCGAAGCAGGTCCCGCGGGGGTTGGCGTCAGTCCTGAAACTTTTGCCTTTTTACCGAGGAAGAGCGCGATGATGATGTTTGTCACCACGTTGGCCGTCGGCGCCGTCGCCGGCTTCATGATGGAAAAGCAGTTCGGTTCGAATCTGGTGCGCTGGGGCCGGGCGCAGCGGATGCGCGCCCGCGTCCTGCGCCGCCAGGGCGTCAGCCCGTGGCGGTCCTGGTTCGACGAGGATTAAGCGGCCACCACCCTCACCCGGTGCCACGCGTTGTTCGCGTACCCCTTGAAGTTCCACACCTGCGAGGGGTGAGCGGGCTGGGTCTGGGCGGCGCTGTCGAAGGCGCGGCAGAGGATCTCGTGCTCCCCCGGAGCGAGGTCGAGCGGCGCCTGCCAGAGCCGCCAGGTCCAGCCGCTCCCGCCGGCTTCCAGCTCCGCCGTCTGCCATGTGCCGCCGCCGTCGGTCGAGACGTCCACCCGGGCGATCTCGCGGCCGCCGCCCGCCATCGCCCAGCCGCGCACGGTCACCCGGCCGGCCGGCAGACGGTCCCCTGAGGCCGGCGAGCAGATCACTGAATTGACCGGCGCCTCGCCGAGCATCAGTCCCGTGTCCCAGTCCACGTCGTCCGGGCCCACCGCGGCCGGGAAGAGCCGGTAGGCCTTGGCCTGGAAGTAGTTGTCCGACGGCGTCTCCCGCAGGGTGAGGCGCGAGAGCCACTTGACGCTGCGGGCGCCGATGTAGCCCGGCACCACCACCCGCAGGGGCGCGCCGTGGGCGGGCGGCAGCGGCTCGCCGTTCATCGCGTCGGCCAGCAGCACTTGCTGGTGCATCGCCTTCTCCAGCGGGATGGAGCCGCCGAACTGGAAGCGGTGGCCGTGGCGCTCGGTCTCGTCGAGACCCAGGAAGGCGACGTGGCGCGCTTCAGGGCGCGGGTTGGCCGCGAGCAGCGCCTGGCGCAGGGGGATGCCCGACCACTCGGCGTTGCTGATCGCCTCGGAGCTCCAGGGGAGCTCGTTGGGGATCGGCGAGACCTCGATCAGCTCGCGGCGGCGGTTGCCCGCGCACTGCAGCGTGGCGCCGACCGTGGCCTGGGCGAAGCGCCGGAGATCGCCCAGCGACAGCGAGAGCGGGCTCTCCACCAGGCCGTCGATCGTCAGGCGGTAGGTCTCGAGGTCGACCGTGGGGATGTCGCCGTGGTTGCGGATGAAGAACAGCTCGTTGGGGGTGCGGAACGATGCGATCAGGGCGCCGGGCTCGGGCTCGGCGTTGAGCGGGCTCTCCTGCCGGACCCGCAGGCGGGGTTGGGGTTCGAGCGGAGGCATGGGCGCAGGTTATTCGTCGTAGACGAGCTCGCGCGAGCAGCGCCGGAAGAGGCTGTCCTCCCCTTGGCCGAGAGGCTCGAAGACGTCGCAGTGGGTCATTTCGCCGCCATAGACGTGCAGGGTGAGCGAGGAGCGGTCGGGCAGGGAGCTCGCCAGCACGTGGTGCTCGTAGGGGGGGATCAGCGCGCCGGCGGTGCCGGCCGAGGCATGCACGGAGCCGCGGGGCTCGAAACGGCAGACGCCGTCCTTCTCGTCCATCAGCTCGTAACGGATGACCTCCATCTCCCCTTCGAGCACCCCTTCGACGCACCAGATGCCCGCGTGGTCGTGGAGGGCCGTGCGCTGCCCCGGCCCCCAGGTCATCACCAGGGCGGTGAAACCGAGGTCGTCGTCCCTGTAGAGCAGGCGCCGGGCGTAGGAATCCGGCTTCACCCGGTGGAACCTCTCCGGCAGGATCAGCCCCTCGGCCGGGATGAAGGACTCGAGATCGCTCTTGATCTGCTCCGCGATCGCGTTCACCTCACCCAGGCGCACGGCGTCACACAGCCGCTCGATCAGAGGCTCCACCATGGCTACCCGCGTTTTCATGAGCAAGCTCCTCTGGGCAGGATCAATCCTGCTCCAGGTAAGTGTATCCCGACAGCCCCTCCTCGTAACGGCGCAGGAGCATGCGGGACTCCTCCAGGGTGATCCGTTTCGCGCGCAGGGCCGTCTCGGCCGACCGCCGCACCCGGGCCACCAGATCGTCCCGGTTGTAGCGCACGTAGCGGAGCACGTCGCTCACCGTGTCGCCGCTCACCACCCCCTCGATGGTGTAGTCCTCGTCCGGGTCGAGCGCCACGTGGACCGTGTTGGTGTCGCCGAACAGGTTGTGGAGGTCGCCCAGGATCTCCTGGTAGGCCCCCACCAGGAAGACCCCCAGGTAGTAGGGCTCGCCGGGGTGGAAGTCGTGCAGCTCCAGGACGTCCTTGACGTCGCGGCGGTCGATGAAGTGGTCGATCTTGCCGTCCGAGTCGCAGGTGATGTCGGCCAGCACGGCGCGGCTCACCGGCTCCTCGTCCAGGCGGTGGATGGGCACCACGGGGAAGAGCTGGTCGATCGCCCAGGAGTCGGGCACCGACTGGAAGACCGAGAAGTTGCAGAAGTAGGTATCCGCGAGCTGCCGCTCCAGGCCTTCGAGCTCCTCCGGCACCTGCGGCAGGGTGCGCACGATGCGGAGGATCTTCTGGCAGGTGGCCCAGTAGAGGTCCTCGGCGAGCCCCCGGTTCTCCAGCGACAGGTGGCCGAGGTTGAACAGGGTGAGGCACTCGTCGCGGGCGGCGATGGCGTCGTGGTAAGCCTCCAGCAGGTTCTTGCGCGATACCTCGCGGTAGGTCTCGAAAAGGTTGCGCAGCGACAGCTCGGCCCCCGCCGGGGGCTTGCGCG
>QHVW01000874.1 GCA_003223675.1 Acidobacteriota bacterium | reverse complement strand
GTAGTGCCGTTAATTCCCGTAGCAACACCTTCTGGCACCGTATCTGAAGTTGCCCATGATGGAAGAAAGGGTGCATTTGGAGTATCTGGGTCATCCGTGTCGTTGTCTGTCTTGGCAGCGTTGCCATGATCGAAATCGCCATCCCAGACGGTGATCTCTCGCTGGCTTACGGGCTGGTCGAAGTAGAAATTGAACGTCCCGTCGTTCGTCGTCGGGGTTAATGTCGGGAAGTTTGGGTAGATGATTCGGAGATCGGCGAGACCGAACAAATTCGCGATGTAGGAGAAAGGCTGGGGCGCGGGGAAGAGCGACGATCCACCCACGTTGCCTCCACCCGTGCGAACCTTGAACGCGTTGAGGTTGGCTACCAAAGGGGTGGTCAATTGAATGCGCAGCAGATAGAAATAGTTGCCGCTCGGCGCCTGGGCTGCTGGGCTGGTGTTGACCGTGAAATCGATCCACGCATTGTCTGGCATGGCGGTCGAGAGCACTACAGGCAAGCCTGAGAGTGGAGCTACGACAGCAGCCGCGTGGTCTCGATTCGGGTCGGCATAGAGAGCGTAGCTGTAAACCGCAGCGGAACCCGAATCCCAATGCGCATTGCCGGTTCCATCGACTCCCTTCGAGTCGCCGTCGAAGACGCCAACCGTGAAGGTCGACGTCCCTCTGGGGACCGCGATTTCCAGGTTCAGAGTCGGCTGGCTCAACGTAGCAAAGCCTGAGCCGTTGGCGATCGCCAGGAACCGTGCGTCGTTGGCAGCGCAGCTCGGCAGACAGTTGTAGACCGTCTGCCCCCACGCCGACCCCGCGAGCAGAAAGGCGATCAAGGGGACAAACTTCCATCGCAAGGAAAGCATAAAAGAAACCTCCTCTCATCCTCCAACCCACCCCGGAGGGGGGTGGGGAAGTCACACAAATTTTTTCCCAAGCTGCGGGAACTTATTTTTAGTCTGGGGTACAGGCGTCAGGAAATCGTCAGTCCTCCGAATCGAGCTTTTCCTCACTCTCTTCACGCGTCTTCTCGGCTTCGAGAATCTCCTGCGTGGCCATCTCCCCAAGCTCGCCCGGATCGCTGAGATAGCGCTCCTTGCCGGTCTTCAGGTCGCGCACGAAGGCGCGAAGGACCGGGGGCTCATCAGGCTGCTGGCTCGGCTCCTCCCAGCAACGGACCAGCCAGGACAAGGCGATGCTTCCAGTCTTGGGCTTTACTTCACTCACGGGATCCGCACCTCGATTTGTAGAAAGTCCAGAGACATTCGGCTCAAGTCCCGCGAGTATCGACGCGCCCCGTCAGGAAATCGTCAGGAGACGCCCTGCTGTATGATTCGGCGTATAAGTGCTCTCAACCGCCCTAAAGGGGACAAAAAAGCTCGCTGGGCTCGTCAGGAGATAGGAGCCTGGGGTACAATCCATCCCTCTTATAGCTGATTTCGTGATTTCGTGCGCTCAGAGCCGGGGAGTCTCCTTCATGGGTGTAGATCATCTTGAGCAAGATCCGGGTACGCCTTCTCGGGGGGTTTGAGGTCTGGGCCGGCGAGCGGCAGGTCGCGGGATTCGAATCGCAGAAGGTGCGCGCCCTGCTGGCCTACCTGGTCTGCAACCGGCGCCGGGCCTTCAGCCGGGACCATCTGGCGGGCATGCTGTGGCCGGAGCGTGACGGGGACACCGCCCGCCATGCCTTGCGGCAGGCGGTGTACAACCTGCGCTCGAAGCTGCCCGATGCCGGAGCCGCCCTCCTGCAGGTCACCAATGCGGAGATCGGGTTCGTCCCCCGGGCCGACCTCTGGCTCGACGTCGAGGCCTTCGAGGAGTCCCTGCGCATGGGCTCGGGACGGACGGTCGATCCGCACCACCTGTCCGCGGCCGTGCAGCTCTACCGGGGGGAATTCATGGCGGGGTTCTTCGTCAAGGACAGCCCCGACTTCGAGGACTGGATGGTGACCGAGCAGGTGCGGCTGCGCGACGCGACTGTCGAGGCGCTGCATCATCTGATCGAAAGCTACAGCCGGCGGGGGGAGTACCGGTTCGGAGCCCACTACGCCCGCCGCCTGGTGGCGGTCGAGCCGCTCCTGGAAGAGGCGCACCGCGAGCTCATGCGCCTCTGCGCCCTCGCCGGGCAGCGCAGCCGGGCGCTCACCCAGTACGAGGAGCTGTCGCGCCTGCTGCGCGAGGAGCTGGGGGTCGAGCCGCTCAAGGAGACCCGCCAGCTCTACCAGTCGATCCTCTCCGAGGCGGCCAGGGAGGAGATCGTCGCGGACCCCGAGGAGCCGGTCGGGCCGATGGTCCCTCTGGTCGGCCGCTCCGGCGCCTATGTCCGGCTGCTGGAAGGGTGGTCCCAGGCGCTCGCCGGCAAGGCCCACCTCACCGTGGTCACGGGGGAGAGAGGGATCGGCAAGACCCGGCTGATCAAGACGTTCCTCGACGTCGCCACGGCCAAGCAGACGTGCGGCGTCCTCAAGGGGCGGTGCTACGAGCTGAGCCCGTTGCAGGCCTACCGGCCGTTCGTCGAGGTCCTCCGCGGCGCGCTGGCGGAGGCGGCCGAAGGCTCCGGGCAGGTCCTGGGCCTGGTTCCGCAGGAGGTGTTGGAGGATCTGGCCCGGCTCGTCCCCGAGCTGCGCGACCTGCGGCCGGACCTCCCCCAGCCGGCGCCGCTCGCGGGGAGGGACCGTCTCTTCGTCTCGCTGAGGCGCTTCCTGGAGAGCCTGTGCCGGAGCGGCGATCCGCTGATCCTCTTCCTCGATGACCTCCACCTGGCGGACCGCGACACGCTCGATCTGCTGGCATTCCTCGTCTCGAAGCTCGCGGGGCCGATCTGGATCGTCGCCGCCTTCCGGCCGGACGAGGAGATGGAGGACGACCATCCTTTGGGCCAGATCCTCCACCGCGCCGAGGAGGCGGGGAGCCTGACGCGGCTGGAGCTCGAGCCGCTGGTGCTGCCGATGCTCGCGGAGATCGCGGAGTCCCTGGTCGGCGAGGACCAGGCGGCGGAGCTGGCCGGCTTCCTGATGCAGAAAGCCGCCGGGCTGCCGCTCGCGGTCAACGAGCTGGTCGACTATCTCTGGGACGAGGGGATCCTGGTGGCCCAGGAGGCGGGGCTGTGGAAGGTCGGCCGCGTGCTACGCGAGATCGAGGTGCCGGAGGATCTCGACGAGCTGATCCGGCTCCGCATCCGGCGGCTCCCCAACTCGACCCGGCGCCTGGCCTCCCTGGCGGCGATCCTCGGCCAGACCTTCGAGGTGCAGCTCCTGCAGGAGGCGGCCGACGAGCACGTCAAGGTCGTGGAGATCGGGCTCGAGATCCTGCTCAAGCGGTGGCTGATCCGGCAGTTCGCCTATTTCTGGACCGACGGCCGGGGCGACGAAGCGCCGATGGCGGTCTGGGCGCAGGGGGGCCGCCGGGGGAGCTTCGAATTCGCCCACAACCGCACCCGGAAGGCGATCTATGGCGAGCTCAATCCGCTACGCCGGCAGGCCATGCACGCCCAGGTGGCGGCGGCGCTGGAAAAGCTGCGCGGGGATCGCGACTGCGAGGCGCTGGCCTATCACTACACCGTCGCCAACCAGTGGGAGAAGGCCCTTCCCCACCTTCGGCGGTCGTTCGAGCGGGCGCTCGCGGTGGGGGCGGAGGATGCCGCCCAGCGGTATTGCGATCAATCGATCGAGGGGCTCAGCCGGCTCGCGGCGGCGGCCCGCAGCGAGGTGGCCGCCGAAAGGTGGCGGGAGGAGCGGGACGCGCTGCGCGAGAGGGCCGCGAAGCTCTGGCCTTGAGCGACCGATCCTAGCGGCCCATTCTAGCGAATAATGCGGCGGACGCCGCCGGTCCTGGGCTCGGCCGCGGAGCCAAGCCCCAGCACCTCGGCCTTGATCTCTTCCCGTTGCAGGCGGGAGAGGCGCCGGGCCTCCATCACCATCCCCATCTGCCGCATGGTGAGGATGACGGCGAACTCGAGCACCACCAGCGCCACGCCGAGGGTCGTCTCGCCGGTGAAGGCCACGAAGAGCGCCAGGGCGCAGAAGGAGAGGACGACGCCGTAGATCAGGGCGACGATGCGCCGGCGCTCGCCGCCGAAGTGGGCGAGGAGGTGATGCAGGTGCTGGCGGTCGGCGTGGAACATGCGCAGGAAGCGGTCGAGCAGCGCCGACTTCGGCCGGTCGAGGAAGCGGACGGCCATCACCAGCAGGGTGTCCATCACCGGCACGCCCAAGGCGAGGATCGGCACCAGGATCGCCACCGCCGCGGGAGCCTTCAGGGAGGAGTGGACGGCCGTGGCGGCGAGCAGGAAGCCCAGCATGAGGGAGCCCGAATCGCCCATGAACACGCGCGCCGGCTCCCAGTTGTGGCGCAGGAACCCGAGGCAGGAGCCGGCCACGGCGGCCATCAGGATCACGGTGCCGGCGTTCCCCTGCAGCATGGCGTAGCCGAGGAAGCTCACCGAGATGATGGCCACGACGCCGCCGGCCAGCCCGTCGAGGCCGTCGGTCAGGTTGATCGCGTTGGTGACGCCCACGATCCAGAGGAGCGAGACGAGACCGCCGAACAGCCCGAGGTGGATCTCGCCGACGAGGGGCAGGCGCAGCACCTCGAAGGCCCAGCCGGCGTGGACGAGCGGCCATGCCGCCACGAGTTGGAAGAGCAGCTTCTTGGCGGCCGAGACCCCCACCATGTCATCCACCAAGCCGACCAGGAAGACCGTGATGGTGCCGAACGCCAGGGCGAGGAGCTCGCCGCGGCCGACCGCGGTCCCGATCCGCCCCCACAGGGAGACCGCCGCCCCGCTGCCGCCGAGGAGGAGCCCCAGGGCGATGGCGACGCCGCCCAGCCGGGGCACGGCGCCGGTCTGCAGCTTGCGCTCTCCGGGATGATCGAGGGCGCGCAGGAGCACGGCCAGGCGCGCGACCGGCGGCACCATCAGATGGGTGGCGAGGGCGGCGACGAAAGCTGCGGCTACGGCGTACGGCAGAATCCCTTCCATACGGCTACTCCGAGCGATCCGGCGCCTCGCGGCGACCACAAAATCCAGCTCTGATCGCTAGTTATGAGCCGTATCTTACAGGTTCCCGGAGCTTGTGCAAGCGTCCGATCTCCTCCAGGGCCCGGAAGACCCCCGCCGGGTCGCCGGCATCCGCGCGCCAATAGCGCTCGGGAGGAATTTCTCGCGCGCAGAGGAGATGGACGTCCGAGTCGGGGCTGCCGACGTAGAGGACGCCGCGGCCGGACTGGACGCAGCCGTAGACCTTGGAGGGGAGGACGTAGCCCACGAAACCGTCGCGCAGGGTAATCAGGTGGGCATCCGGAGTGACGAGGAGACGGGGAAGTGGCGTTGAGCCAGAGGGCCACCCGTCCGGACCCCTCGCGGTGATGGCGGCGGTAGCCTTCGACGAAGGTCTCGTGGTCGTGGGCGACGCCGAAGTTGCCGGAGTAGAGGAGGACCGCGTACCCGTCGAGCTCCGCCGGCCGGTCGAGCGGCGGGGTGCCCGGCGGGATCTCGACCGGCGCGGGGTCGCGTTTGAGGACGATCCGTCCGGGCTCGATGCCGATCGCGAGCAGCCGCTTCCTCTGGTCCTCTCCCAGGACCTCGAAGCGGTCCACCCGGCGGCGCAGCGCCACGGTCCAGCGATAGAAGAGCCGGAGGAGCGCCGGTATTCGCCGGCCATCGCTCTCCATCTCGGCCATCAGGCACTCGGGGTGGAAATCGGTGATGCGGTAGGTGAGCCGCTTGCGGAGCAGGAGATTCAACGGGACGAGGATCTGGATCAGGAACGGGGGGCTGCCGGTGAACAGGATCTCGTCCGCCGCGCGCAGCCGTAGGTGACGGCCCGCCGGCGGACGATCCGCAGCCGGCCCTGGCCGAGCCGCTCCTCCGCGACCGAATCGGCGGTCGAGGAGAGGCCGGCGAGGACCACGTCGTCCCCCTGGGCCGCGCGCTCGCGGGCGAAGAGGAGGCTGTACTGGCCGACCGCGCCGAAATCGGGCGGCAGCCAGTCGCAGAGATAGACCAACCGTGTCACGACGGCCGTCTAACGCTCGGTGAGCATCTCCTGGAGATAGCCGCTCACCGCCTCGCGCTGCCGGCTGCCGAAGTACCAGTCGATGGTCCGGTGGAGGCCGTCCATGAATTTCATCTTCGGCTCCCAGCCGAGGAGCTCCTTGGCCAGCCGGTTGCTCGCCACGCGGTTGAGCGGGCCGGTCGGCATATGGGGGAGGAGCTTGATCTCGGCCTCCTGGCCGGTGTAGCGCAGCACCTCGCGGACGGCGTCGATCACCCGCGTGCGCTCTTCCGTGCCGAGGTTGACGGCGGTACCGTCGTCGATCTTCTCGGCGGCGAGCGCCATGCCGCTCACGATGTCGCCGACGTAGGTCCAGTTGCGGATCTGGGTGCCGTCCCCCCAGACCTCGAACGGGTTCTGGCGCACAAAGGCGCGGGCGATCATGGCAATCACCGCGTGGTTCTCGACCCCGCGCTCGCCGTAGACGGTGAAGAACCGGCAGGAGGCGGACTTGAAGCCGAAGTCGCGGGCGTAGGCGCGCAGCGTCATCTCCGTCATCAGCTTGGCCCAGCCGTACATGTTGTCGGCCTCATAGGGGGGGCCGACCATCTCCTCGGTCAGGTAGAGCTCTTTCGTGACGTCGTTCTGGAGATAGTTCGGGTAGACGCAGCCGGAGGAGGCGAAGACGAATTTCCCGACTCCGGCCTCGTGGGCGGCCTTGACCAGGATGCCGTCCATGGCCAGGTTCTGGGCGCAGGCGGCCTGATGGAGGTCCACGAAGCCGCGTCCGCCGTGGATCGCCGCCAGATGGAAGACGACGTCGGTCCCCTCGACCGCGCGCTGGGCGACTCCCGGCTGGAGGAGATCCTCCTGGCGGAATTCGACGACTCCGGAGTCGATGTGCCCCTGGATGTTGGCCAGGCGCCCGCTCGTCAGGTCGTCGACGACGCGGATCGACCGCGCGCCCTTCTCGACGAGATGATCGATCAGATGGGAGCTGATGAACGAGGCACCCCCAGTGACCAGGACCTTCTTCTGATTCCAATCCATGCTCTACATCTCCATGCGGGAATGCCGCAAGCGGACTGTTCGGGATGGCCGGGGTAGTGTAATCGGGCCGGCGCGGAATGGCAAAGCGCCGGCCGGGTTTCCCCTACGAGATCTCGTCGATTTCGGCCAGCCAGCCGGGGACCTGGCGCAGGTCGCCCAGCAGCGCGTCGGGAGACCAGGGCTCCAGAAGGGCGGGGGAGCGGATGCCGCAGCCGAGGGCGACGGTGCGGAGCCCCAGCGCCCGTCCACTCGCCACGTCCACCTCGGTGTCGCCCACGAGCACCGATCCGGGAGCCCAGGCGAGGCCGGACCCCCGCAACAGGGCGGCCTTGGCCGTGGGCGTGCCGTCTCCCCGGCCCGCGATCACATGCTCAAAAAAGAGGGGGAGGCCGAGAGCCCTGACCTGCTCGTCGAGGCGGTCCAGGTGTTTGCGCAGAGTGACGAGGGCGAGCCGGCCCATCCGTTCGAGCTCGTCCAGAGCCTCCGCGGTCCAGGGCCAGGGGCGGTCCAGGGCCAGATACCGCGGCTCCTCGAGCCGGCGGAGCCTCTCCGCCGCAGCCTGGTCGGCGGCTTCGGGAGAGAGCCCGGTCCGCGTCAGGATCTCCGTTTCCGGGACCAGATTGCGTTTCGCCTCCCAGTAGGCCGTGCGGGGGAAAGGCCAACCGCCGAGCTCCTCGACGATGTCCTGATGGACCCGGTGGTAGCGATGGGAGACGTCGAGCACCGGGCCGTCGAGGTCGAGGAAGAGCCAGCGGTCGCTCACGCCGCGCGAAACCCCTTGCCGTCGATCCTGGCTCTGAGCCAGGGCTTGAGCATGGCGTACCAATCCCGGCCGGGGCGGATCTTGGAATAGCGCCCCGTCTCGGGGTAGCGCATGGTGACGGGGACCTCGGTCCAGCGGATCCGCCGGTCGAGCAGGACCTTGGCGTAGAGGTAGTACTCGAAGCCGTACGTGTAGAGCCAGGGGGCGTGCCAGTCGAATTCCGCCTGCCGCAGCAGGCCGAGCCGGAAGGCGCGGAAGCCGCAGGTGGCGTCGGTCAGCCGCGCTCCGGTCACGGCGCGCACGAAGAGGTTGACCAGGGGAATCGAGCGGCGGCGGAACCCCGGCAGGTTGGGCGAGCCGCCACCCGCGAGGAAGCGGCTGCCGTTGACGTAGTCCGCCCGGCCTTCCAGGATCGGCGCCAGGAGGCGAGGGATCTCGGCCGGCAGCATCTTGCCGTTCGCCGCCATGGCGCCGAAGATCTCGACCCCCCGCTCCAGAGCCCAGTCGATGGCGCGGATGTAGCCATGGCCGACCCCCAGGTTGCGCGGCAGGTCGAGGAACGGATAGCCGCTCTCCCGGACCAGGCGCTCGGAGCCGTCGCTGGAGCCGTTGTTGACGAGGAGCACCCCGACGTCCGGCGGCGCGGATTCGCGGAATTCGGCGAGCACCCTGGGGAGCTCCCGGACCTGATTGAAGACGGGCGCGAAGAAGAGGATTTTCATGCCTGGGCGCAAAGCGGGCTCGAAACACTATAATCCCCGCCTCGCCTGGAAGACAGCGCGATGTCTACTGACCTGAGGAGCTTCACATGGCGCCCCGACGCATCCTGGTGACCGGCGCGGGCGGCTCGCCCGCCACGAATTTCGTGCGCTCGCTGCGCGAGTCGGGAGAGCCGTTCCATCTGATCGGAGCGGATTGCAACAAGTACTACCTCCAGCGCGCCGAGACGGACGAGCGCCACCTGGTCCCCGAGACGTCCGATCCGGACTACATCCCGCTCCTGCGCGGTCTCGTCGCGGAGACGGGCGCCGAGCTGATCTACAGCCAGCCGGACCAGGAGATCCTCGCCATCTCTGCCCATCGCGACGAGATCGGGGCCCGCACCTTTCTGCCGGCCCACCGCACGATCGAGATCTGCCAGGACAAATTCGAGTCCTTCCAGCGCTGGAAGGCGGCCGGTCTCACCGTGCCGGAGACGATGCTCATCGCCACCGAGCAGGACCTCGACCGCGCCTTCGAGGCGTTCGGCTCTCCCGTCTGGCTGCGCGCCGTCGTGAGCCCGGGGGGCGGCAAGGGGAGCTTCCGGGCCGAGAGCCCCCGCGTCGCCCGCGCCTGGCTCGATTTCTCCGAGGGGTGGGGCAACTTCACCGCCGCGGAGTGTCTGCGGCCCGACTCGATCACCTGGACGGCCCTCTACAAGGACGGCGAGCTGATCGTGGCCCAGGGGCGCAAGCGCCTCTACTGGGAATTCGGAAACCGCGCCCCGTCGGGGGTGACCGGCATCACCGGCACCGGCGTGACCGTGGCCGATCCGGAGCTCGACGACCTCGCCCAGCGCGCGGTCGCGGCGATCGACGGCCAGCCCAACGGGATCTTCGCGGTCGACCTCACCTACGACCGGCGCGGGGTGCCGAACCCGACCGAGATCAACATCGGCCGCTTCTTCACCACCCATCTCTTCTTCACCCGCGCGGGGCTCAACCTGCCCTACATCTTCGTCAAGCTGGCGTTCGGCGAGCCCTATCCGAAGCCGGCGAGGAAGCTCAATCCGCTGCCCGTGGACCTCGCCTGGGTGCGCGGCATGGACTTCCTGCCGGTGCTCACGGACGTGGCCACGATCGACGGGGCGACGGCGGAGTTGGCGGAGCGGCGGCGGCGCCTCCGGTAGCTCAACCCGCGACGGCCCGCTTCAGCGCCGCCGCCACCCGTTCCTGCTGCTCCGGCGTGAGGTGCGGGTACATCGGCAGCGACAGGATCTCCGCCGCGGCCTTCTCCGCCATGGGGAAGTCCCCTTCGCGGTAGCCGAGATCGCTCAGGGCGCCGTGGAGGTGGAGAGGCACCGGGTAGTGGATGCCGGCGCCGATCCCTTCGGCGTTGAGCTTCGCCAGCACCTCGTCCCGCCTCGCCACGCGGACCACGTAGAGATGCCAGACGTGCTCGTTGCCGGGGAGGGTCTTCGGCAGCTCGACGCCCGGGACGCCGGCGAGGAGCTCGTCGTAGCGGGCCGCCGCCCGGCGCCTCGCCTCGTTCCAGGTTTCCAGACGCTTGAGCTTCGCCGAGAGCACCACGGCCTGGAGCGTGTCGAGCCGCGAGTTGAAGCCGATCTCCGGGTGGTGGTACTTGATCTCGCTCCCCCAGTTGCGGAGCTTGCGCAGGCGGCCGGCGATCTCCTCCGAGCTCGTCACCACCGCGCCGGCGTCCCCGTAGGCGCCGATGTTCTTGCCCGGATAGAAGCTGACGGCGGCGGCCACGCCGAAGCTGCCGGCCGGCCGGCCGTTCCGCCGCGCCCCCTGCGACTGCGCGCCGTCCTCGATCACGGCGAGGCCGCGGGCCTCGGCGAGCGCGGCGACCGCCTCCATGTCCGCCATCTGGCCGAAGAGGTGGACGGGGAGCACCGCGCGGGTGCGCGGCCCGATGACGGCCTCGATGCGGCCGGGAGCGAGGAGCTGGTGCTCGTCGCAGTCCACGATCACCGGCCGGGCGCCCGCCCGCACCACCCCCAGGGCGCTGGCGATGAAGGTGTCCCCCACACAGTGGGGGAGGCCGCAGAAGCGGGCGAATTCCTCCTCGAAAGCGCGCACCTGGGGTCCGAGGATGAACGCCGTGTCCGCGATCACGCGGGCGAAGCCGGCCGCCACCTCCTCGGCGATCTCGGCGTGCTGCGCCTTGAGGTCGACCAGGGGGATGCCCGCGCCGCTCATACGGCCACCTTCTGGCCGTCGCCGGCCATGGAGCGGTCGAAGGCCGAGAGCACGCGCACGGCGGCGGCGCCGCTCCAGCCATCGGAGACCGGCCTGGCCCCCTTCGCGATGCATTCCAGAAAGTGCTCGCACTCGGCGCGCAGAGGCTCGTTGGTGGGGACCCTGGGGATCAGGATGTCCCCCTCCCGGATACTGGTGCGGAAGGAGGCGAAGGTGTCGATGAAGCCGGCGGGGGACCGCTGGTCGGTCACCGTCTTGTCGTAGAGCCGCAGGGGCTCGGAGAGGTTCATGTCGTCGAAGGTCAGCATACCTTTCTCGCCTACGATCGTGATGTCGCGGACCTTCCGCGGGTTGAGCCAGGAGACGTGGAGGTTGGCCATGATGCCGTTGCCGTACCAAAGGTTGGCGAAGGCGGCGTCCTCGATCCCCGGGTTGATCCAGGAGCCGCCGTGGGCCGCGGCGTGCGTGGGGATCGCCTCCAGCCAGTAGTTGACGATGGCGACGTCGTGCGCCGCCAGGTCCCAGGCGGCGTTGACGTCCATGCGGATGGGACCGAGGTTGGTCCGCACCATGGAGATGTAGAAGATCTGCCCCAGCTTTCCCTGGTCGAGGTACTCCTTGACCCGCCGGATGGCGGCGTTGAAGAGGAAGACGTGGCCGACCATGAGCACCCGCTTGCCGGCTTCGGCGAGCGCGCAGAGCTCCTCGGCCTCCGCCAGCCGGGTGGCGATGGGCTTCTCGACCAGCACGTGCTTGCCGGCCCGCAGAGCGGCCGAAGCGAGCGCGTAATGGGTGGTGGTGGGGGTGGCGATGACCACGGCGTCGACGTCCGGATCGGCCAGGACGCGGTCGGCGTCCGAGGCCACCCGGATCTCGGGATAGCGGCTCCTGGTGAGAGCCCGGCGCGACTCGTCCCGGTCGACCACCCAGGTGACGTCGCTCGCCTGGTGGTTGTGAAAGTTGCGGATCAGGTTGGGGCCCCAGTGGCCCGCCCCGATCACGGCGATGCGCAGCATTCGATCGCTCAAGGTACCTCCAGGTCGCTGAGCCAGACCTCCACGTTGGAATGGGCCGGCACCGGAGCAGGGCGCCAGAGCCGGGCCTGGGGAAAGCGGGATTCGAGACGCGGCAGCCAGCCGTCCCGGACGAGCTCGCGCGCGGCGACGATGACGACCCTCAGCGGGCGCGAGGAGCGCAGCGGCACCGTGCCGCGCAATTCCGCGGCGTCGAGGTAGCGGGCGCCAAGCGGGGCGGAGAACGTCCCCACCGGCAGCGTGCGGAAGGGGAGGTCGAGCGCCATCACATAGGACGAGCCCCAGCCGGCGGGGCCGGCCACCACCACGAGGTCGGCGGGAGAGCGGCGGGCCGCGGCCACGGCGGAACGGACCGCGGGGACGCTGCGCGGGGAGAGCTCGGGGGTCAGCAGACCGGTCTCGGCGGCGGAGCCGCGCAGGGGGAGCCGGTCGCGCAGATCCCGCTTGGCGAATTCCGCGGTGGCGAAGGCCAGGGGCGCGCCGAGCAGGAACGCCGCCAGGAGAGCCGGCAAGCGCCTCCCTGGAGCGAACGCGGCGCCGAGCACGAAGGGGTAGGAGAGGGGCAGGACGCCGGCCGCGAAACGGGTCTCCTTGGCCAGGTAGTCGTAGCCGACGAGCAGGGACACGGCGGCGAGGATCAGGTAGAACCCCGCCGCGGCGAGCGCCGCGAGATCGGCCTGGAGCCCGGGACGGCGGCGGCGCTCACGCAGGAGGGCCCAGGCGAGCAGGGCCGTCCCCGGAAGGCCGAGGAGAGACTTGAGCGGCAGGCGGTCATCGAAGCCGACCCCGCGGAGGAACGGCAGGTGGGCGTCGCTGAAGTAGGTCAGGTGCGTGGCCCAGAGATCGTTCTGGAAGAGGCCGAGCCCGGGCGCTCCGGCGAGCGAGAGGGCGACGCGGGCGGGACGGAACGCGCTGGGATCGTCGACCGTCCAGGTGGAGCGGGCGCCGGTGGCCGTCTCTTTCAGGTCCTCCGAGAGACGCAGGTTGAGCAGGAAGAGCGCCGCGACCGGGAGGGCGAAGCCGAGGGTCAGGCCGGCGAGCCGGAGGAGACGGCGCTCCCGGAGGAGCCGCCAGCCCGCGAAGACCGCGAGCGGCAGGACGGCGAGGAACAGCGAGTAGCGCAGCCAGTAGGAGGCGCCGAGGGCGATCCCCCCGAGGAAGAGCGGCGACTCCCGCTCGCGCAGGCGCAGGGCGAGCGCGGCGAGCCACGGCCCCGCCGCGTAGGCCAGGAGATCGGCCGAGCGGAGCGAGGCCGCGCCGCCGATCGTCACCGCGTAGCCCAGCAGGGCCAGGGTCACGAGCAGCCGGAGCCAGGGTGGCGGCGCCAGGCGGTCCAGCAGGCGCAGCCAGCCGAGCGAGCCCACGAGGAAGAGGAGGAAGCTCGTGACGCGCAGGGCCGCCGCGAAAGGGAGCACCGCGACGAGCGGCGCATAGAGCAGGGGGAAGCCCGGCGGCCACCAGGTGCTCCAGACGCTCCGGTCGCGGCTCAGATCGGCGGGATCCGGCAGGCGGAGCATCCCCGGCGCGGGCGAGGCTCCGTGCAGCCACTGCGCGACCGAGCCGAGCTGGAAGGCGGTGTCGGTGTCCACGCGATACGGCACGGCCGCCGCGGCCAAGAAGGCGGCGGACGACAGGGCGAGCGCCATCAGGTAGGGGGACCAGCGTTTCAAGAGCACTCTTCGCGGATGACCTTCAGAATTTCTTCGGGAGTATAAACGCTCGTCCTCTCCCCCGGCTCCTTGCCGAGGCTGCGGCTGAGGCCGGGGTACCCCCACTGGGCCTGGTGCTGGCGCGCGGAGGGGAAGGATTCGCCGAGGGTCACCACCACCGGCTTGCCGAAGGCCGCGGCCACGTGCAGCGGCATGCTGGAGTTGGTGACCACGAGGTCGGCCGCCGCGATCAGGGCGAAGACCTGCCGCAGGCCGGGGGGCTCCAGGAAGGCGCGGGCCGCAGGGGCCACGGCGAGAGCCTTCGCGACGAGCTCCTCCTCGCCCGGACCGCCGAGGGCCAGGATCGAGGCCTCGGGCAGCCCGGCGGCGACCGCGGCGAAGCTCTCGGCGGGCCAGCGCTTCTCGGCGAGCCCGCCGCCGGGAGCGATCACCACGCGCCTTCCCGCTCCGCCCGCGGCCCACCAGCGCCCGGCCGCCTCCGTCTCCTCGGGGGTGAGGAAGATCTGGGGTCGCACCGGCGGCAGGTCGACGGCGCCGAGCAGCTCGGCGAAGCGGAGGGCGGAGCGTCCGACGTGCTCCTGGAGATCGAAGGTCACCGCGGCTTGGGCCGCCGTGTGACCGCCGGCGTAGCCGCGCACGCCGAGCCGCCAGGGGATGCCGGCGCGCAGGAGGAGGAGCGACCCCCAGGCGCTGCCGAGCACGTCGATCCCCACCTCGAAGCGGCGCTCCGCAACGCGCTGGATCTCCGGGGAGGAACGGACGTAGGCGAGCCGTCCCAGAGGGCCCGTCCGCGCCTGGTACTTGTTGAGCCAGGGGGCGTTGACGGGCAGCACCTCCGAGAGATGGGGGTTGCCGCGCAGCACGTCGAGATTCCAGTCCCCCACGCCGGCGGCGATCCGGGCCCCTGGGAAGCGGCGGCGCAGCGCGTCGAAGAGGGGGGTCGCCACCAGGAGATCCCCGACGTCGTTGTTGCGCAGCACGAAGATCGAGCTGGGATCGGCAGGAGGCTCGCTCTGGGTGGGGGAGAAGGCCGCGGCGGTGCGGACCGCCCCCTCCAGCGTGGCGCCGGCGATCCGGTTTCCCATCCGGCGGGCGACGCGCAGGAGCGGTCTCAGCGGATTTTCAGGGTCCAAGGACCTGCTCCTCCCAGGACCGGGCGATCGCGGGCCAGGAGAACCGCTCGTAGTAGCCGTTCGCCTCCAGGTCTTCGAGGGGACCGGGCGCGATCTCGGCGGGCGGCGGGAACGGGCGGAGCGAGGCCGGAAAGTAGGGCCGCAGGTCGGCCACCGCTCCGGCCTCCGTCGCGAACACGGGGAGCCCCGACTCCAGCATCTCGGTCAGGCTCAACCCCCACCCCTCGACGCCGCTGGTGAAGAGACCGGCGTCGTGCCCGGCGAGGAGCGCCGGGAGCTCCCGCCGGGGGAAGGTGGGAAGGATCCGCACGCGGCCGGAGCGCAGCGCCCCGGAGGGCAGGTCCCGCTCGGCGGCCGGGCCACAGCCGGCGATCGTGAACGTGTCGTCCGGGCTCGTGGCGAGCCGCTCGCGAAGGAACCGGAGCAGCCGGCGGGTCCCCTTCTGGGCGCTCCAGCGGCCGATCCAGAGGAAGCGGGTCCCTGGCCCGGCGGATCGGCTCCGGCGCCGCCGGACCTCGGCCAGGGCTTCCCGCTCGGCCGCCGGCAGGGCGCAGAGATAGACCCCCAGCTTGGAAGCCCAGCGGGGGAAGCGGCGGCGCATCCAGTCGAGCTCGTGGGTGCCCAGGCAGAGGATGCGGCTCGCCCGCCGCCAGCCGCCGACGATCGCGGCGGCGCGGGGGAGCCCCAACGCGGCGTTGACCAGCGCCCTGGGCGAGGGGCGCCGGGCGAGGTCGTTGCGGAGGTCGAGGCCCAGATAACGCAATTCGGGCTGGACGCTGCGCGCCACCAGACGGCCGTGGCGGGCGAGCCGCGCGCTCGCCGAGATCGCGGGAGCATCGATCACGTCGAAAGGGCCCCGCTCCGCGGCGAACCGCTCGATGCCCTGGGTCTGCCGCTGCCAGAGGTTCCACCAGCGGGCACCGGGGGGCAGGGGCTCCGGCGACCAGGCGATCGCGTCGTGCCCGCGGCCGCGCAGCCCCTCGGCGAGGCTGAGGGCGATCTGCGCCGCCCCCAATTCCGCCGCCAGCGGCGGATGGCTGATCACGAGGATTCTCAAGCGGGAGGTTTCCGCAGAGCCTCGACGATCCGCCGCGCCGCGAGCCGGTGCCCCCGCTCGTTGAAGTGGATGTCGCCGGGGATGTAGAGCATATGCCACTCCGGGTTGCGCTCGAATTCCGGGATCAGGTCGAGCAGCTCGATTTCCTGCCGGCGGCAGAAATCCCGCACCCGCCGCTCGTACTCGGTCTCCACGGGCCCCGGCCGCGTGCCGTAGATCGCCTCGCGGTCCTTGAGCCATTTCGGGAAGGTCCGCTTCACGACGGCGTAGTACGCGGGGTCCTCGCGGGTGTAGAGCATCGGGGGGATGGGGTAGATGACGATCAGCAGGCGGATGCCGTGCTCGCGGGTGAGGCGCTGGATGCGCTGGAGGTTGGCGAAGCTGGAGCGCAGGCCGTCCTCGGCCCAGCCGGCGAGGCTGGCGGGGTGGGCCGTCCAGTTGGCCCGCAGCAGGCCGTAGACCCAGGGGGAGAGCTCGAAGAGCCGCCGCGCGGAGATCGGCGGCGCGCCCGGCGCGAGATCGGGCGGCACCTCGTGCGCCCGCGCCTCCTGGGGGCCCGCGTGGGTGATGGTGCCCTCGGAATCCTGGGTCATCCGCCGGAGCGACCGCACCAGGGCCGAATGGTTGTACAGGGCCCGCAGCCAGGGCTGGAGACGTCGTAGAGGAGCACCACCGTATCCGCGTGATAGCCGGCGGCGAGGAATTTCTTCAGCCGCTGGTATTCGAGGAGCGGCGAGTAGGAGGCCCGGCCGCCGTTGAGCACCTCGCAGGGCCGGCCGGCCGCGTTGAGCTCCCGTTCGGCGACGCCGCTCAGGGTCTCCGGCTGGACGTAGCCCAGCCCCTCGGTGAACGAATCGCCCAGGAAGACGATCCGCTCGCGGTCGGGCCGCTTCGTAATCACCCGGTCCGGCCGGTCGTCCTTCCAGCCGAGAGAGTTGGTGTAGAAGTGGATCTTGCGGCCCCCCCAGATCTGCTCGTACTCCAGGAATGGGCGGTACGAGTGGTCCTCATAGGGATCGATGAGGATGTCGAACCCCTCGCCGTAGGTCCTGCGGGCCACCAGCTCGGCGAGCCCCAGGCCGATCACGGCCGTCACCAGGACGGTGAGCAGGCGGAGGAGCTTCAGCTTCACCGGCTCACCACCACGTCCCCCATCACCAGCCGGTCCATGCGGGTGCGCAGGAAGCAGTCGAGCGCCTCGGCGGGGGTGTTGACGATCGGCTCGTTCTCGTTGAACGAGGTGTTGAGCACCATGGGCACGCCCGTCCGCCGCTCGAAGGCGGCGATCAGCTTCCAGTAGCGGGGGTTGGTCCGTTGGGAGACGGTCTGCAGCCGGCCGGTGCCGTCCACGTGGGTCACCGCCGGCACCAGCGGCCGCTTCTCCGGCCGGATGGGGTAGACCTTGATCATGAACGGGTCCGGGTAGTCGATCATGAACCAATCCGCCGTCCGCTCCTCCAGCACGGAGGGGGCGAACGGGCGGAAGGATTCGCGGCGCTTGATCTTGAGATTCAGGACGTCCTTCATGTCTCCCCGCCGGGGATCGGCCAGGATGGAGCGGTTGCCGAGGGCGCGGGGCCCCCACTCCGAGCGCCCCTGGTACCAGCCGACCACGTCCCCGCGGGCGATCGACTCCGCGGTCTGGTCCGCCAGGGCCTCCTCGTCGCGCACCGTCTCGACGCGGAGCTCTCCACCGGCGCCCCAGGTGCCGTCCAGGCCGCCGGAGCCGGGGATGGCCATCGCGAGCGCCCGGCGGATCTCGTCCTCGCCGTAGGCCGGTCCCCAGTAGGAGTGCTCCATCACGAAGCCGTTCCGTGGCGCTCCCAGCACGGCGTGGTGGACGTAGAGCGCCGCGCCGAGCGAGGTGCCCCCGTCCCCCGCGGCGGACTGGATGAAGACGTCCTCCACGCCGGTCCTCTCGAAGAGCTTGCCGTTGGCGAGCGAGTTCATGGCGCAGCCGCCGGCGAGGGCCAGGCGCTTCAGGCCCGTGCGGCGCTGGAGGGCCTTCACCAGAGAGAAGAAGCGGTCCTCGTAGACCTTCTGGAGCGAGGCGGCGAGGTCCTTGTGGCGCTGCGTCAGCTCCTCCTCCGGCCGGCGCGGCGGGCCGAGCAGCCCGCTGAGGGCCGGGGTATAGATCAGCCCCAGCTCCGGCGAGCCGTCCTCCCAGGTCATGTCGACCCCTTCGGAGAGATGGCGGAAGAAGCGCAGGTCGAGGGCGAAGGTGCCGTCCGGCCGCGGCGGGACCAGCGTTCCGATCTGGGCGGCGAACGAGGGCTCGCCGTAGGCCGCGAGGCCCATCACCTTGTACTCGTCGCCGAAGCCCAGGAATCCCAGATACTGGGTGATCGCCGTGTAGAAGAGGCCGAGCGAGTGGGGGAAATGGACGCGGTCGAGCACCTCGATCGCGTTGCCGCGCCCCAGGGCCATCATGGTGGAGACGAAGTCGCCGAAGCCGTCCACCGTCAGGCACATCGCCTCGTCGAACGGCGAGCAGTAGAAGGCGGACGCCACGTGGGCGAGGTGGTGCTCGACCGGATGGAGCGCCGGGGCCGGCCCGCCGAGCGCAGCGGAGATCCGCTCTTCCAGCGAGGCCACCTGCCGGAGGTTGCGGGCGCGGCCCAGGGCGCGGCGCAGGCTGCGGGGATGGGAGAGCGCCAGCAGCGCCTTGCGCGCCAGGTAGGCCCGGGGCTGCCGGGCCACGGCGAGGTCGGTCACCGCCGCGAGATCGCCGCCGGTCATCTCCTCCAGGCAGAAGCGGATCGCCAGCTCGGGGAAGCCCGCCCAGTGCTTGATGCGGCGGAAGCGCTCCTCCTCGACGCCGGCCACGAAGCGGCCGTCCACCACCGCCGCGGCCGAGGCGTCCGCGTGATAGACGGAGAGACCCAGGATCCGGCTCACCGCCCCTCCTCCTTCAGGAGCTCCTCCAGCCGGATGTCCACGATCAGCCGGAACCAGAAGGCCTGGAGGAAGTGGAAGACGAACCCCGTCTTGCCGTCCAGGATGCCGAGCAGGAAGAAATACCGGTAGAGGAAGTACAGCATGGGGCGGACGAACAGCGGCATCCGGTAGTAGCGGTCCTTGAGCCAGAGCACCCGCTGGTCCGGGGAGCCGAAGAGGCGCGGCGTCGCCTTCCACGCCAGGCCCTTGCGGCGGCGCTCCAGTTCCTCGCGGGCGAAGGCCTCAGCATAGCGGAGATGCTTCTGGAGGTAGAACTGGATCGCGTCCTCCTTGAGGTTCCACTCCTCCAGCGGCGCCCGCAGCCGCCCCACCGGGCCGCGCACGTAGACGCGGGTGTCCTGCTCGACCGGATCGAGCCCGGAGCGGCTGCGCCGGAAGAGCTTCAGCAGGACCTTGCTGCCGTACCCCCCGAAGCGCAGGGGCTTGCCGCGGAAGATCTGCCGGCGGCGGATGTAGAAGCCGTCCTCGCGCACGGCGTCCGGCCGGGCGAGCAGGGCCGCGATCTCCTCGCGGAGATCGGGCGTCACCGCCTGATCGGCTTCCAGGATCAGCACCCAGTCGTTGCGCAGGGGGAGGTTGTCGAGCCCCCACTGGAAGATCCACGGGATGATCCGGCTGTGGTCGTAGGCCAGGGTCTGGACCTCGGCGTACCGCTGAGCGATCTCGACCGTGCCGTCCGTGCTCTCCGAATCGAGCACGAAGATCTGGTCGGCGAAGCCGTGGACGCTGCGCAGGCAGCGCTCGACGTTCGCCTCCTCGTTGCGGGTGGTGACCAGGACCGACAGCGGGATCATGACGCCACGCTCTCCGCGGCCCGCAGGAGGTTGCGCCAGGTGGCGGCGTAGTCCCAGCGGGCAAGGATGGCGGCGCTCCGCTGGCGGGCTCGTTGCCGGTCGAGCGCGAGCGCCTCGCCGATCCGGTGGGCCAGCATCTCGCTGTCCCCGGCGGGGTAGACGAAGCCGTTGCCTCCCCCCTCGATCAGGTCGTACCCCGCCCCCACGCGCGAGGAAGCGACCACGGGGAGGCCGCAGGCGAGCGCCTCCTGCACCGAGACCCCCCAGCGCTCCTCCCGGGCGGGGTGGACGAAGAGGTCGGCGGCCGCGTAGAGGGCGGGGAGCTCAGGGTAGGGCGCGTAGCCGGGGAAGCGCACGCGAGAAAGCCCGCTGGCGAAGCCTTCGAGCGCCGGCCGGGCGGGGCCGTCCCCGGCGAGCACGAGCCAGACGTTCTGATCTTGCACGCGGGCGAAGGCGCGGAGGAGATCCCAGGGGGCCTCGCGCTGGTTGAATTTCGCCAGCCCCAGCACGACCCGCGCCTCCGCGGGCACCCCGAGCCGCTCCCGGAAGGCCGCGCGCTCGGCGTCCGAGAGCCGGGACCTTTCCGCGAAGCTCTCCACGTCGACCGCATAGGGAAAGAGGCCCGTCCGCTCGCGCGGCACGCCGAAGGCGCGGAGGTAGTCGAGCGTGAGGCTCCCCACGCCGAGGAAGAGGTCGTAGGCCCGTTTCATGTAGATTGCGAAGAGTATCCGTTTCGCGAGGCTCCTGGACCAGGAGGTGTCCCAGAGCACCGAATCGAGCCGCAGGGCGGTGGCAATGCCTGCCCTTTTGGCGATCCGAGCTCCCAGGCGGTAGAGCGGCTGGGTATAGCCGTTGGCGATCAGCAGGTCGCACCGCTCGGGCGTGAGCCGCTCCACGAGCCAGGCGTCCGCGTTCTCCTGTGGGCAGATCTCATGAGGATAGCCGCCCAGCAGGTCGATCCCCCAGGCGACCGGTTTTCCGAGCTCCGGGTCGAAGACCGGCTCCGCCACGTCGCGCCCGGTGAAGAGCACGCGGAATTCGTGCTCCGGATCGCGGGCGGCGAAGCGGTAGAACGGCGCCTCGAACTGCGTCGGGCGTTCGACGAGGAAGACGATCTTCAAGAAAATGAAAAATCAGTCGGTCTTGCGGGCCGCGCGAGCTCGGCCCGGAGACGGGCGTTCTCCCGCTCCAGATCGGAGGCTCGGGCTTCAGCCTGTAGCGCACGGGCCGCGTGCTCTTCGTACCGGAGCAGTGGCTTGCCGGACGAGGTCTCGGTGAGCCGGAGATGCTCCTCCTCGACTCGGAACGTCACACCGGCGGTCCGGCTGACCAAACTGCCGTCGGCTTCCAACGGCGCCGGCCGATAACGGCCGTTCACCAGCCGGTGGCCCTGGAGGCGGGGATCGAGATAGTCGCCCAGGGGGTCGAACAGGAAGTACTCCTCCACTCCCAACTGCTCATAGACGGTCCGCTTATCGGATAGATCCTCGTCCCGGGTTGTATCGGAGGTGACCTCGACGACGAGGCAGGGGGACCGGTGCTCCTCCCAGAGCTTGTAGACCTTGCGGTCCCTCTTTGCCACCCCCTTGACGACGAAGAGATCTGGGGCGACGACCGCCCGAGGATCTCCCTTCTTGAAGTAGAGGAAGAGGTTACCGGCCACGTAGACGTCGACCGCCGGACGGAAATGCTCCGTCAAAGCCTCGACCAGATACGTCATCTCCTTGCGGTGAAGGTCGCTCTCCGCCATCGGCTGGCCGTCGGATTCCGGATATACGATCTCGCGCTGGAAAGGAATCGCGGTCATACGTGCCGTTCTTCCTGGGAATTTTCCCGGATCAAATCATGTCCGCTAGGGCCTGCGCAACGCCCCGCCATGATGTGATGATAGACCTCCTCCATCCGCCGCGCCACCGCCCGCCAGCCGAAGCGCTCCCGAGCGGCCTCCGCGCCGCGCCGGCCCATCTCGTCAAGCCGGGCGGGATCGGCGAGGAGTCTCGCGAGAGACTGTCCGAGATCTCCATCCAGCACGATCCCGGCCCCGGTCTCGCGGACCGTCCCGGCGAGCCCCACCTCGGGGGTGACGGCGACCGGCCGGCCCGCCGCCCAGGATTCCAGGACCACGTTGCCGAAATTCTCGGAGCGGGAGGGGAGGACGAGCGCCGCCGTCCGGTGGAGGAGCGCCGCCTTGTCCGCCCCGTGGACGGCCCCGAGGAAGCGCACCCGGCCGGAATCCCCGGCCAGCCGCTCCAGCGCGGGCCGGAGCCCCTCCTCGTCGTTGCCGGCCACCGCGAGCACGGTGCCAGGGACGTCCGCCAGCGCGGGGATCAGCCGGTCGAGCCCCTTCTTCCAGGAGAGGCGCCCCAGGAAGAGGAGGAACGGCGTCCCCTCCACGATCTCGCGGACCGGCGGCG
>QHVW01000873.1 GCA_003223675.1 Acidobacteriota bacterium | reverse complement strand
GTCCCACCAGGCCCGCCCGGATCGAGGGGTTGGCGGAGGACCGGAACGCGACCGCGGCGTTCGTCCTGGCGGGGATCTCTCTCCTCGCCCTCCTCGGGTGGAGATCGTGGCGGCTCCGGACCGTCCTGGCCCTCGCGGCGCTCGCCGCCCTGCCCGGGGCCGTCCGGGCGGACTCGGGGCTCCTTTACACCCGGCCGGTCGAGGTGCCGGCCCAGGGTTTGGTCCGCGTGCCGCTCGACCTCGCCACCTTGCGCCATCTCGGCGCGAGCGGGGAGGGGCTGCGGGTGTTCGGCCCGGCGGGAGAGAAAATCCCCGCCTGGATCGAGACCGCGGGAGCCCAGGACCCGGAAACTCTGTGGAGCCCTGTGGGCGCGCCGGGGGGTGCCTCGTTCGTGATCTCCCGGGAGCAGAATCTCCTCGGCCTTGTGCTGAGCCTTGGCGGCTCAGGCTCGATCACGCACCTGCGCGCCCATCTCGAGGGGAGCGAGGACCAGAAGGCTTGGCGGCCGTTGGGAGATGAAGACCTCTTCGAAATCCCGCCCGGGAGAAATGGGTCCTTCCTTTACGTCCTGCCCTATCCCACCGTTCAGGACCGCTTTGTGCGGATCACGATCCCGGACTTCAATGCCAATGTCCAAAATGTGAGCCCGGCGGTCTCACCCGTGCTGAGCGTGCCCGTGGACCGCCTGGAGCCCGAGGACGCGAACGGCGTGACCTCCTACCAGCTGACGTTTCCAGCGCGGGGGCAGAGCCCCGTATGGCTCCACCTCGACCTGGCGGGTCCGCGAGAGGCGGCGGTCCGGGTCTATGCGGCCGAGAAGGGCTCGTGGCGACTCCTGGTCCAGGGGATTCGCCGCGCCTCCCAGCCCGGCTCACGGTTCTCGATCCCGATCCTGACCAAGCCCCTGAACGGGCGGGAACTCCGGATCGAGATCGCGGGGCCGGGAGGAGGGCCCCGAATCACCGGCGCCTCCCTGGATCTGGCCCAGCCGATCGTCACCTTCCGCGCCGGGAGCCCCGGTCGCTACGAGCTCCGCTATGGGGACGGCTGTTCCTACGAAGGCGGCAGGAACGATTCTCCTCCTTCCCGGTACGACGACTCGGCCCGGATCGCGCCAGGACCGGAGAGCGCGCGGGAGCTCCCGCCGTTCCCCCGTGACAACGCCTCTCCCGTTACGCCGCTGGACGGCCGCTTCGCCGCGGCCTGGCCGGTCCAAGCCGCCGGAGCGAGACCCGGAGCGCGGTGGGAGACCGGCAGGTTCCCTACGTCCGCCAGACTACCGACGACCCGGCCCTGGCGCTCTCCCGCCGGGGATTGCAGCCGCAGCGTGCCTTCATTGGCGAAGTGACAGACGATCTTCTTCTGCCCCAGCCGGGTCTGCCGCTGACCACCTGGCAGGTGACCTTCGGCTCCCAGGCCCCGGACCCCAAGAACGTTCAGGTATCGTTCCGTTTCAGGGAGGAAGGCTCCTACAGCATGGCGTTTGGCCAGACCGATCCTTTGCTTCCCTGCCGTCTGGAGAACGATCTCTCGGGACTGAGCCGGAAGGTGGGCCCCCGGGCGTCGGAGATCCGCCTGGAGGCCTATTCCTTCCCTTCTCCTGTGGACCTGACGCTCTGGCGTCGACGGGACGTCCTCGTCTTCGTCTGGCCTCGGGAAGGGCCTGTGGTCCTCCGGACGGGAAGCGACGCCGGCGCTCCCCAGTACGACCTGGAGGCTCTAGCGTCCGATCTCCTCGCCCGGCCCTCGCGCGCCGCCATCCTGGGACCGCAAGAGCCGGAGATCCCCCTCTTCCGCTTTCTCGCGCTGCTGGCCGGCGCCGGCATCGCGCTGGTCCTTTTGGGGAAGGCGCTCCCCGGCACCTGACACTGGATCGGTTGCGCTCCACCCCCCATCGCGGGGATGATCCTGCCGTGCGTCCCCGGTCAGCTCTCCGCTCCGTGACTCTCGCGCTCGCCCTCGGGCTCGCCGCCGCGAGCGCCCGCGGCGACGTCCAGGGCTTTCACTACACCCGCGAGGCCGCGGTGCCGGCCCCGGGCTGGGTGCGGGTGCCGCTCGATCTCGCCGCCGTCCGCCACCTGGCGCCCGGAGGGGCCGACCTCCACGTGTTCTCCCCCTCCGGCGGAGAGATCCCGGCGCGGCTCGAGCCCGCCCCTCCGCGCCCGGGGCGCCGGCCGGCCGACGCGTTCCGGATGGAGGCGGCGGACGACGGCTGGCGGCTGACCGTGGACGTGGGGCCCGGCCTGCTCTCCCACCAGCGGCTCTTCCTCTCGGCGGCGCATTCTCCACTGCCGCCCCCCGACCGCCTCGAGAGCAGCCCGGACGGCGCTTCCTGGCAACCGCTCGCAAGGGGAGAGCCCGAGACCGCGGCCGGCGAGATGACCCTCGCCTACCCGATGACCACGGACCGCTATCTCCGCCTCCACTGGCCCCGCCGGCGGCAGGAGACCCCCCGGGTCTCGGCGGTGGCGGTGGAGATCGTCGCGAGCCCGGTGCTCTCCGTCCCCACTGTCAACGCCGAGTGCGTGCCGGGGCCGCCCGGCGCTCTCTTCTGCACGCTGGCCCTCCCGGCCGCCGGCCAGACTCCGCGGCGGATCACCCTGGACGTGGAGGGGAAGGGGCTGGTGGGCTTCCGCCTCTACGCCCCGCGCGACGCCCGCTGGCTGCCGGTGGCCGAGGGGGTGTGGCAGCCGGCCGGCGGCCGGACGCGCCACGAGCTCACCCCCGGGCCGGAGCCGGTGGCGGGCGCCGCCCTCCGGCTCGAGCTCCACGCCGGTGGGAGCCGGCCCCGTCTCGCGGGCTGGGGGCTCGACCTCACGGCGCCGACGGTCCTCTTCCGGGCCGACGGCGCGGGGAGCCATACCCTGGCCTACGGCGGCGCCCGCCAGCCGGAGCCGCGGCCGGCGGCGCCCGGCGGCCATCCCCTCTGGGTGGAGCCGGGGCCCGAGAGCGAGCACGGGCTGCCGGCCCTGCCGGCGGTCGC
The DNA here is from genome assembly GCA_003223675.1 of Acidobacteriota bacterium. Classification (GTDB taxonomy): domain Bacteria; phylum Acidobacteriota; class Thermoanaerobaculia; order Multivoradales; family UBA5704; genus DATARR01. The sequence goes on along the minus strand of QHVW01000873.1, from coordinate 6,054 downwards.
CACCGCGCCCGGCGTCCGCCTGAACGAGAGGCGGATCGCCGCTTCCTGGAGGATCGCCGCCCCCTCGGCGCGGCCGGGCTCCCTGGTCCGCCTGGAGCTCCCCCCGCTCGTCTACGCCCAGGCGCGGGCCGACCTCGGCAATCTGCGGGTGCTGTCCGGCGACCGCCAGATCCCCTTCCGGATCTGGTCCCCGGAGGAGCCCGCGCTGGCGTTCGCGGACCGCGACCTGCGCCTCCAGGCGAGCGGCGGCCGGCGATCGGGGGACAGCGCGGTGGAGATCCACCTGCCCCAGCCGGGCCTCCCCCTCTCCCAGATCGCGCTCACCGCCCCTTCCGTGCCGTTGCGGCGCCTCACCGCGCTGCGCTACCTGGAGCCATCCACCACACCCGCCCGCGAGGTCCGCCGGCGGGCTCGTCCCACCCTCGTGCAGGACACCTGGGAGTGCCGGCCGCAGCCGCCGCTCCCCTGCCGCAACCTGCTTCCCCTCCCCGGCCGCGCGCCGTCGGTGGTCGAGGTGAGCTTCCAGGACCGCGACAATCCGCCGCTCGCCGCCCTCGGCGCGGACCTCTGGCGCCGCCGCGACGTCCTCCTCTTCGTCTGGCCGGACACGGAGGAGCCGGTCCGCCTGGTCGCCGGCTCCGACACCCTGACCGCTCCGTCGTACGATCTGCAGGCCCTGGGGGACGCCCTGCTGAGCTACCCCTGGCAGCCCGCCGAGCTGAGCCAGGGGCGGGCTCCGGCGCGGCTTCAGCCTTGGTGGAGCCGCTGGATGCGGCCCATGACCCTGCTCGCCGCGGCCGTCCTGCTGCTGCTGTTGCTGCGGCGGATCCTCATGGCGACGTGAGAAAGCCCTACGATCGACCGCCGCTTCATGGCGCGGTATCCAGGGCTCGTCTGCTAGGCTTGCCCCATGACCGGACCGGATCTCCAGGCGGTGGCTGAGCTGGCGCGGAAGACCCCGGGGCTCGACCTGCTGGTCCTGTTCGGCTCCCGGGCGCGCGGTGACTCTCATCCCGGGTCCGACTGGGACTTCGGTTACCTCGCGGGGCCGGAGCTCGATCCCTATGATCTCCTCGCCCGTCTGGCTCTCCTCCTGAGGACAGACTGGCTCGACCTCGTCAACCTGAACCGGGTCAATGGGCTCCTCCGTTTTCGCGCCGCCTCCGAAGGGAAGACTCTCTTCGAATCCAGGAAAGGCGTCTTCGAGCGCTTCGCCGTTGAGGCGATCTCTTACTGGTGCGACATGGGGCCGATCATCCGGGCGGGCTATGAGGAGATTCTCCAAGGACTGGCGAAGCCATGAGCGGTCTGGACGAGGAGCTGTTCGCCGAGAAGGCTACCGTGATCGAACGGCATCTCGCAGTAGTCGATGAACGCCTGCCCGCCGGCCCCGAGGAGCTCCAACCCATGACGGATACCTCGGTGATCGTCATTTTTCACCTCTGGCAGGCCGTCCAGGCCGCCATCGACTTGGCGGTCGCGGCTTGCGTCCATTTTCGCCTGGGAGCTCCGCAGAGCTATGGAGAGGCATTCAAACTCCTGGGGGAAGCGGGATACCTACAGCCGGAGCTCGCCGCACGTCTCAGCCAAGCGACCGGCTTCCGCAATGCCGTCGCGCATGCCTACGGCAAGCTCGACATGGACCGGGTCTATCGCGCCGCCCGGGAAGGTCCGGCTGACCTGCGCGCCTTCCTGGCGGCTCTCGCGGAGCGTATCCAGTAGGAGGAGGGGGTTGGGGAGAGAGAAGGAATGGCTCCTCGGGAGGGATTCGAACCCCCAACATTTCGGTTAACAGCCGAACGCTCTACCGTTGAGCTACCGAGGAGTGTAAAGAGCCTGCCGGTTTGACCCGGGAGGCGGAATTCTAGGCGGACCGCCCGCCGCTGTCAACGCGGCGGGCGGTTTGTGGCCTAGGAAGAGCTGTCCAGGAACGGCTTCAGCTTCGTCGCCCGGCTGGGGTGGCGGAGCTTGCGCAGCGCCTTGGACTCGATCTGGCGGATGCGCTCGCGGGTGACGTTGAACGACCGGCCCACCTCTTCGAGGGTGTGCTCGGAGCCGTCGCCGACGCCGAAGCGCATCTTGAGCACCAGCTCCTCCCGCTGGGTGAGGGTCTTGAGCACCTTGCGGGTCTGGTCCTTGAGGTTGCCGAAGATCACCGAGTCGATGGGGGAGACGGCGTTCTTGTCCTCGATGAAATCGCCGAGGTGCGAATCCTCCTCCTCGCCGATGGGCGTCTCCAGCGAGATCGGCTCCTGGGCGATCTTCATGATCTTGCGCACCTTGGAGGCGGGCAGGTCCATGCGCTCGCCGATCTCCTCCGCCGTGGGCTCGCGGCCCAGCTCCTGCACCAGCGAGCGGCTGGTGCGGGTCAGCTTGTTGATCGTCTCGATCATGTGCACCGGGATGCGGATCGTCCGCGCCTGGTCGGCGATGGCGCGGGTGATCGCCTGCCGGATCCACCAGGTGGCATAGGTCGAGAACTTGTAGCCGCGGCGGTACTCGAACTTCTCCACCGCCTTCATCAGGCCGATGTTCCCCTCCTGGATGAGGTCGAGGAACTGCAGCCCGCGGTTGGTGTACTTCTTGGCGATCGAGACCACCAGCCGGAGGTTGGCGACGATCAGCTCCTCCTTGGCCCGCTCGCAGGTCGCCTCGCCCAGCCGGATCTTGTTGATCGTGGCGGCGATCTCGGCGTGCGTGGTGCCGTAGCGCTCCTCCAGCTCCCGCAGGTTGCCGCGGTACTTGTCGATGCGGCGGCGGTGGAGGGCCTTGAGCTCCTCGTTGGTCTCGCGCTTGAGCGCCGTCTGCGCCCGCTTGATGTCCGCCTCGAAGCGGGAGAACTGCTTGTCGATGTCCTTCAGGAAGTCGACCAGCCGGTTGCGGGTCTGCACGCTGAAGTCGACCGTGCGGATGTCCTTGGCGATCTTGGCGATCAGCCGGTCGATCTCGCGCTCGATCTCCAGGTACTTGTCGCCGTCCGGCTTGCAGCGCTTCTGGCGCTTGCGCAGCTCGCCGATCTCGTGGTCGTTGGCGGCGATCTGCTCGAAGATCTTGAGGTTCCCCTTGATGCGGTCGGCGGACTTGGGGTCGAGCGGCTCGTCCGGGTCGGCGTCGACCAGCTCGCGCAGGATGCGCTTGTCCTTGGTCGCCATCTCGTTGAGACGCAGGAGCTCCCGCAGGACCACCGGGTTCTCGCAGAGGGCCTCGTAGATCATCCACTCGCCCTGCTCGATGCGCTGGGCGATCTCCACCTCCCCCTCGCGGTCGAGCAGGGGGACGGTCCCCATCTCGCGCAGGTACATGCGCACGGGGTCGTTCGTCTTCTCGTGGGTGGCGAGACCGAATTCCGTCGTCTCGTCCTCTTTCTTGTCGAACTCGCTCGGGCCGGACTCGAAGTCGTCACGATTCTGGTACCGCTCGGGCCGGTCGATGACGTCGACCCCGAGATCGGCGAACCGGAGATAGATCTCGTCCAGCTCGTCCGGGAGGCTCACCACCTCCTCGGGCAACATCTCGTAGATCTCGTCGTAAAGAAGGTACCCCTTCTCCTTGCCCAGCTCGATGAGCTGCTTGACCGAGCTGTACTTCTCTTCGACGGGTGTCAGGCTCGAAATCGTCAATGTCCTCTCCTGGCAGCGCCAATCGTGGCCGGGCGAACAGGGCTCAACCGAGCCCAGGATTCGCTCCCGGCCGGGACCCGCGATAGTGGCTGCGGTTCAAACGGTCTCTCTCGTCCAGGAGCCGCCCGAGGAGCGCATGATCCCCCGTGCGCTGCGCTTCGGCGATCTCCCGTTGCACTTCCTGCCGCCGCTGCTTGCGCCAGCGGTCGGTCAACCTGTCGAGGGACTCCAGGAGCCCGATCTTCCCGGAGGCAACCTCCCTTTCTACCATTATTTTCGCCAATCGGGCAATCGCCCGGTCGTCCCCCTCCAGCCTGGACCTCACCGCCGCGAGGTCCGGGGGGACGCCGGCTCCTGCATATAGAGTGCGGAAGGCGTCGAAAATATTCCTGCATTCGGGGTCCAGGAAGACCTCCGGCGGCGGCAGCTCGTCCAGGGGCGGAGCCTGGGGGGGCGTGCCATCCTCCGGAAACAGATGCTCCAGGGCCTGCTCCTCCAGGGAGCGGACGAGCCGCGGCGGCGCGACGGGCCTCTCCTGGGGACCCGCGGGGCCCGCGGGACGCTCAGGCGCGGGAGGCCGGTCCGCCCGGCGGGCCAGCATCTCGACCGGGATCCCCAGCCGGCCGGCGGCGAGGCGGCTGTAGCTGTAGCGGAGGATGGCGGACTGGGGCTCGGCGGAGACGCCGTCCGGGATCAGGCGGCCGATCTCGGCCGTGACCGCGTCCTCCGCCCCCTCGACCGCCGCCCGCACCGCCTCCTCCCCCGCCTCGATGCGGAGGGAGTCCGGATCGTGCGAACCGGGGAAGCGCGCCCGCCGCACCCCCAGCCCCTCGGCGAGCAGCAGCGGCAGGGCGCGGCGGAAGGCGTTCTCCCCCGCGCTGTCGCCGTCGTACGCGACCACCACCCCCTCGGTGTAGCGCGCCAGGAGCTTGGTCTGTTCCGGGGTGAGGGCGGTGCCCATGCCGGCGACCGCCCCTTCCAGGCCGCTGGCCACGGTGCCGATGACGTCGAAGTACCCCTCGCAGAGGATCGCCTGCCCGCTCTCCCGGATCTCCCGCTTGGCCAGGTGGAGGCCGTAGAGGAGGTCCCCCTTGTGGAAGCGGTCGGTCTCGTTGGTGTTGACGTACTTCGCCTTGTCGTCCCCCAGGGTGCGGCCGCCGAAGCCGACCAGGCGGCCGGCGGCGTTGTGGATGGGGAACATCAGCCGGTGACGGAAGCGGTCGTAGAGGTCGCCGCTGCGCTCGGAGCGGGCGATCAGCCCGGCCGCCTCCAGGTCGGCATGGGAGACCCGGGGGTGGAGGGCCGCGAGGAGGTTCTTGTACCCCTCGGGGGCATAGCCGAGGCCGAAGCGCTCGACCAGCTCCGGGGGGATGCGCCGCTTCTCCCGCAGGTAATTCAGGGCGAAGGCGGACTTGCGGAGCTGGTCCTTGAAGAATTCGGCCGCCGCCTGGAGGGCCCCTTCGATGTCCCGCTCGGGCCGGCCGCCGGTGAAGCGCGCCTCGGTGCGGCTGGGGAGCGGGATGCCGTAGCGCATCGCCAGGTTCTCGATCGCCGCCGGGAAGTCGTCCCCCGTGGTGAGCATGTGGAGCTTGATGGCGTCGCCGCCCGCGCCGCAGCCGAAGCAGTAGAAGAGCCCCTGCGTCGGATCGACGCTGAACGAGGGGGTCTTCTCCTTGTGGATCGGGCAGAGCCCCTGGTAGCGCCGCCCCGCCTTGCGCAGCCGCGTGTGGTCCGAGGCGATGGCGACGATATCCACCGCGTCGCGCACGGCCTGCACGAGCTGGGGGGTGATGTGGACGTTGCCCAGCGGCATGGCTCAGCGCTCGCTCACGGTGTCTTGCCAGCGGGGGCGGCATACCCTCCGAAGCCTCACCCCCTGGCCCCCTCTCCGCTGTGTGGAGAGGGGCCGGGGGTGAGGCCTCGAAGGGCAGATCGTTCCGATTGGCAGCGGGCCATGAAAATCCTCCTCACACCCCCCGGAACGTCACCACCGTCGCCCCGTTTCCCCCTTCGTTCGGCGCTCCCGAGCGGATCTCGGCCACGCCGCGGTGGCCTCGCAGGTGCTGGCGCACGGCGTCGCGCAGGCGGCCGGAGCCGTGGCCGTGGATCACCCGCACCTCCTTGCGCGAGGAGAGCAGCGCCTGGTCGAGATAGGCGTCGAGCTCCTCCAGGGCGGGCTCCACCCGCAGGCCGATGAGGTTGATCTCGCGCGCCACCGGCTCCTCCAGGTCCCCCTCCCGTCCGCGCAGAGCCTCCGGGCGGAGAGACGGGGCCTCCCTCTCTTTCTTAAGTGCCTTCACCGGACCGGCGGGGGCCAGCTCCTCGGGTTTCGCGCGCACCCGCTTGCCGCGCACCAGCACCTCCGCCCGGCCGTCCTCCAGCTTCTCCAGCACCCCCTGCCAGCCGAGCCCGAGATGGCGGACCGGCTCGCCCA
>QHVW01000872.1 GCA_003223675.1 Acidobacteriota bacterium | reverse complement strand
GGGTGCAGCCGACGCACGCGCTGGCCACGGCGCTGGTCTACGCCATCCGCTCGGAGACGCTCGACTTCGCCCGCGAGCACACGGGGCCGGACAAGGCGATCCACGACCTCTTCTTCCCGCAGGCCAACCACCGCCTGCTCGCCCGCATCCAGAGCCCGCGGCTGCCGCTGAGCTACTTCGGCGACCTGCACGACGCCCTGGAGAACCTGGAGTCGGTCGATTCGCTGATCCTCAGCCATCTCGGCCCGATCGACCAGCCGGACATGGTGCCGGAGATCGCCGACCTGCTGCTGCGCACGGAGGG
>QHVW01000871.1 GCA_003223675.1 Acidobacteriota bacterium | reverse complement strand
ATTCCACCGGAGGGTACGTCAAGGCTTGGATCAGAATCTCTGATCGACGCCGACGAGCCGGACGGCTTCGAGGGCGCGGCAGGCACGCCGGAATCGGTTCTCCGCGACGTAGATCATCGCCACGGGCTCCCCTGACTCGATGGGCGGCTCGCTCTGGATGTACCAGGGGATCCCATCTTCCTCGAGCCGGAGGGCGAGGGCCTGAAACGCTTCGGCGTCCGCCACCTCGGCCAGCGGAATGAACTCCAACTGCGGGCCGGGCTCCCCCTCTCCCGCGAGACATTGCGGCGAGCCCTCCTCATGATCGAGACCACATTCAGGACAGATCATAATAAAACCCTCCTCTCGCTCCGGCGATCTTTCCTATCACCGGAGCCCCTCGCATTGTGGACTTCTCTCAAAGAGTGCCCTGAAGGGGTTGGGGAGAGACAGTCTTGTGAAAACCTGGACAAGGTGTGGGCGCGGCTCACTCCCACTCGATCGTCGCCGGGGGCTTGCTCGTCACATCATAGACGACGCGGTTGACCCCCTTGACCTCGTTGACGATGCGGTTGGCCACCCGGCCGAGGAGCTCGTAGGGGAGGGGGCTCCAGTCGGCGGTCATGAAGTCGTGGGTGTCGACGGCGCGCAAAGCGATCACGCTTTCGTAAGTTCGGTAGTCGCCCATCACCCCCACGCTCTTGACCGGCAGGAGCACGGCCAAGGCCTGGCTGACCTTCTCGTACCAGCCGCTCTCGCGCAGCTCGTGAATGAAGATGGCGTCCGCCTCCTGGAGCAGGGCCACGCGCTCGGCCGTGATCTCCCCCAGGATGCGCACGGCGAGGCCGGGGCCGGGGAAGGGGTGGCGGGTGAGGATCTGCTCGGGGAGGCCGAGCTCGCGGCCGAGCTGGCGCACCTCGTCCTTGAACAGGAAGCGGAGGGGCTCGACCAGCTCGAAGCCCAGCTCCGCCGGCAGCCCCCCGACGTTGTGATGGGTCTTGATCACCGCCGAAGGCCCCTTGACCGAGACCGACTCGATGACGTCCGGATAGAGCGTGCCCTGGGCCAGGAAGCCCACCCCCTGGAGGCGCTTCGCCTCGTCCTTGAAGACGTCGATGAACACGCGGCCGATCGTCTTGCGCTTCGTCTCGGGGTCCTCGACGCCGGCCAGCTCGGAGAGGAAGCGCTGGCGGGCGTCGATCGCCAGGATGGGGATCCGCAAGCCCTCGCCCAGGCTGTGGACCACCTGCGCCGCCTCGTCCTTGCGGAGCACGCCGTTGTCGACGAAGATCGCGGTCGACCGCTCTCCCACGGCGCGCTGGAGCAGGGCGGCGACCACCGACGAGTCGACGCCGCCGGAGAGGGCGCAGATCACCTTCCCCTCCCCCACCCGCTCCCGGATGGTGGCCACCGCCTCGTCGAGGTAGGAGGCCATCCGCCAGTCGCCGCGGGCGCCGCAGACGCGGAAGAGGAAGTTGCGCAGCATCTCACCGCCCGAGACGGTGTGCGAGACCTCGGGATGGAACTGGATGCCGTAGAGCCCGCGCTCGGTGTCCTCGAAGCCGACCACCGGCGCGTTCTCCGTGGTGGCGGTCCGCCGGAAGCCGGGGGGGAGATCGCGGATGCGGTCGCCGTGGCTCATCCATACGGTCTCGCAGGTGGAGAGCCCCTCGAACAGGCGTCCGGGCTCGACGATCGACACCTCGGCGCGACCGTACTCGCGATGGGAGGAGGGATCGACGCCGCCGCCCAGCTCGTGCGCCATCACCTGCATGCCGTAGCAGATCCCCAGCACCGGCACGCCGAGCGCGAACAGCTCGGGCGACGCGCTGGGCGCCCCCTCCTCGTAGACGCTCTGCGGGCCGCCGGAGAGGATGACGCCGATGGGGCCACGGCGGCGGATCTCCTCGACGGGCAGATCGAACGGATGGACCTCGCAGTAGACCCGGTTCTCGCGCACCCGGCGGGCGATGAGCTGGGTGAACTGGCTGCCGAAATCCAGGATGAGGATGGATTGGCGAGAGGCCGATTTTGGATTTTGGATTTTGGATTTTGGATTCAAAGCGTCCTGGGTTTCGCTCATGGCTCGATCTCTCCTCTCTCAATCCAAAATCCAAAATCTAAAATCCAAAATGGTCAGAGCTCGGTCTCCGATTTCAGCTCGCGCGTCATCAGCTCTTCGACGGCGTGGCGAGGGTCCTTCCCCTGATAGAGCACGGCCACCATCTGCTCGGTGATGGGCATCTCGACCCCGCGCTGGCCGGCGAGGCCGGCGATGGCGATCGAGTTGCGCACCCCCTCGGCCACCATGTGGGTCTCCTCCTTGATCTCCTCCAGGCTGCGGCCGGCGGCGAGATCGAGGCCGATCTTGCGGTTGCGCGAGAGGCCTCCGGTGCAGGTGAGCACCAGGTCGCCCAGGCCGGCGAGGCCGGCGAAGGTACGCGGCTGGCCGCCGAAGGCGACCCCCATGCGGGTGATCTCGTGCAGCCCGCGGGTGATCAGGGCCGCCAGGGTGTTCTGCCCCAGGCCTAGCCCTGAGAGGGTGCCGGCGGCGATGGCGATCACGTTCTTGGTCGCGCCACCCAGCTCGACCCCCACCACGTCGGGCGAGGAGTAGAGCCGTAGGAGCGGGGTCGCCAGGCACTCGCGGACCTCGGTGGCGAAGCGGGCGTCCTCGGAGGCGATCACGGCGGCGCTCGGCACGTTGCGGGCCAACTCGGCGGCGAAGGTGGGGCCGGAGAGCACGGAGTAGCGGACCTCGCGGCCGACCGCCGCTCCCTCTTCGGCGGCCACCTGCTCCATCCGCGCCAGGGTCTCGGGCTCGATCCCCTTGGTGGCCGAGATGAGCTGGAGAGGCCCTTCGGGGTGGACCGCCAGGAACTGGCGCAGGACGGCCCGGAAGCCGTGGGACGGCGCGGCCACCACGACGAATTCGCAGTCCGCGAGCGTGGCCGCGTCCGCGGTGGGCTCCAGGCCGGGGGGGAGATCGACGCCGGGGAGATAGCGGGTGTTCGCTCTCTCCTGCCGCATCCGCTCCACCAGCCCGGGGTCGCGCGCCCAGAGCCGCACCGGGTGGCCGCCCGCGCCGGCGAAGTGGACGGCGAGCGCGGTGCCGAAGGAGCCCGCGCCGAGGATTCCGATCCGTCTCGGACCGTTGCAATGGGTCATCGCAGCTCCCTGACGGGCCGGGCCCGCCGATCCCCCAGACGGGGCTCGGTCCCCGCGCGCAGCCGCCTGAGGTTGTTCCGGTGCTTGATCACGATCAGCAGCGCGATCGCCGACGAGGCGAGGACCAGCCACGGCCCGCCATACTCCGGCCAGCCCAGCCGGGCGCCGAGGCCCACCAGGAGCGGGAAGAGCACGGCCGTGACCATCGATCCCAGGGAGACGTAGCGCTTCCAGAAGACCACCAGGATGAAGACGGCGAGGCCGGCGGCCATGGCGGCCGGCGCCAGCGTCCCCAGGGCGCCCGCGGAGGTGGCCACCCCCTTGCCGCCGCGGAAGCCGAAGAAGACCGGGAAGACGTGGCCGAGCACCACCGCCACCGCCGCGCCGCCGATCACGGCCGGCGGCGCGTCGAGGGCCCGGGGGACGGCCACCGCCGTCATCCCCTTGATCACGTCGAGCGCCAGCACGGCCACGCCCGCCTTCCTGCCGGCGGCGCGCATGACGTTGGTGGCCCCGGCGTTGCCGCTCCCCACGGTGCGGACGTCCAGCCCCTGCATGACCTTGACGACCACCACGCTGAACGAGACCGAGCCGAGCAGGTAGGCCCCGGCCACCAGCGCGATCGCGGCGGCCGGGCTCATTCCGCGGCCTCGCCGCCGGTGATCTCCCCAAGAAGGGGAAAGGTCTCCACGGCGCGGTAGCGCGCCCCCTTGGGCGACAGCCTGCTCTCGAAGAGGACGCCGTGATCCGCCACGAACGGCGGCCCCACCAGTCCGGTGAGGGCGGTCTTGAATTTGTCGATCGCCTCCCGCCGCCAGGGGTCCGGGCAGCGGGCCAGGGTGACGTGCGGATGATAGGCCCGCTCCTCGGGAGCGAAGCCAAGGGTATCGACGGCGGCCCGGGTGACGTCCGCCTGGAGGGTCATCAGGGCGTCCGGACCCTCGACGCCGATCCAGGCCACGCGGGCGGGACGCCCCGGCGGGAAGGTGCCGCCGCTCACCAGTCGCAGGTCGAGCGGCGGGCAGCGGGCGAACGCCTCGCGGAGGCCGGCGGCGAAGGCGGGGACGTCCCCCTCGGCCGTCTCGCCCAGGAAGAGCAGGGTGAGATGGAGGTTGTCGAGGTCGACCCAGCGGGCCCGCGGGAGCCGGTCGCGCACGGCGTCCACCCGCCGGCGCACCTCGCGCTGCGGCGGCTCGGGGATCTCCAGGGCGACGAACAGCCTCATGCGCGGCCGCTCCCTTCGGCGATCAGCCGGCGGCCCAGCATCTCCAGGACGATCTGGGTGGCGAACCGGCGCACCCGCTTGCGATCCCCCGGCAGGCGGACGTGGCGGTGCTCCACCTCGCCGGCGCGCGGACCCGCCACCGCGAGATGGACGGTGCCCACCGGCTTGGCCTCGCTGCCGCCGCCGGGACCGGCGATGCCGGTGATCCCCACCCCCCAGTCGCTCCCCAGGGCGTGGCGCACCCCCTCGGCCATGGCCCGGGCCACCGGCTCGGAGACGGCGCCGTGCTCGGCGATCATCCCGGCCGGCACGCCCGCCAGTCGGGTCTTGAGCTCGTTGCTGTAGGTGATCGCGGCGCC
>QHVW01000161.1 GCA_003223675.1 Acidobacteriota bacterium | reverse complement strand
ATGTGGCTGGCGCAGCAGATGGATCTGGAGAGCCCGGCCGCCAACCTGACGGCGCCGCTCCGGCTTGACGGAGCGCTCGACGTCCGCGCCCTCGCCGCCGGGCTGACCGAGGTGGTGCGCCGCCACGAGGCTCTGCGGACGGGGATCGAGGCGCTGGACGGCGAGCCGGTGGCGGCCATCCTGCCGCCGGGGCCGCTGAAGATGCCGGTGATCGACCTGGCAGGGCTGCCTTCTCCTCTCGCCGAGGAGGAGGGCCTGCGGCTCGCCGCCGCCGAGGCCCGGCGCCCCTTCGAGCTGACCCGGCCGCCCATGTTGCGCGCCCGGCTGGTGCGGACCGTTCCCGACTCGCACCTGCTGCTGTTGACCGTGCACCACGTGGCGGCGGACGGCTGGTCGGTCGCCATCCTGATCCGCGAGATGGTGGCGCTGTACGGCGCCTGCGTGGCCGGCCAACCCTCCCGCCTTCCGGAGCCCCCCATCCAGTACGCGGACTACGCGGCCTGGCAGCAGGGGCGTCTGGCCGCCGGGGAGCTCGCCGCCGACCTCGCCTACTGGCGGCAGCGGCTGGCGGACCTGCCGCCGCTCGCTCTGCTGGCGGACCGGGAGCGCCCTCCCGCCTCCGCGTCCCGTACCGTGAGCCCGCCCGTGGCCCTGTCGGAAGAGGCGACCGGCCGGCTGCGGGAGCTGGCGAGACAGGAGAAGGGGACGCTCTTCATGGCCATGGCCGCCGCCTTCGCCGCCTTTCTCGGGCGGTTGGCCGAGCGGGACGACGTCGCCTTCGCCACCCCGGTGGCCGGCCGCACCCGGGTGGAGCTGGAAGGGCTGATCGGCTTCTTCGTCAACACCCTGGTCCTGCGGACCGACCTCGGCGGCGCCTCCACCCTGCGCGGCTTGACGGAGCGGATGCGGACGAACCTCGCCGAGGCTCACGCCCATCAGGAGGTCCCCTTCGAGCGTCTGGTGGAGGAGCTGGCGCCCGAGCGGCGGGCCGGCCGCCATCCTCTGGTGCAGGCCCTGCTCGCCTTCCAGAACGCTCCGCAGGCGGCCGGCTCGCTCCCCGGGCTGACGGTGACCCCGGTCGCGGTCAAGGCCGGCGTGGCCCTGTTCGACCTGGCCCTGGAGGTGGAGCCGCGGGACGGAGCGCTCTCCGGATCTCTGGAGCTCGACGAGGCCCTCTGGGGGGCCGAGGCGGTGTCGCGCCTGCCGCGGGCCCTGGAAGCGCTGCTCGCCGCGGCCGCGGCCGATCCGGACCGGCCGATCCGGGATCTGCCGTTCCTCACCGCGGAGGAACGGCGGCAACTGCTGGCGCCGCCTGCTCCCACCCCGCGGGACCTCCACCGGATCGACCAGGGGGAGACCGTGGAGCGGCTGGCGGCGATCTGGTCGGAGGTCCTGGGCATCCCCGAGGTCGGCCCTCACGACGGCTTCTGGGATCTGGGAGGGCACTCCCTGCTGGCCGCCCGGGTGGTGGCGCGGGTGCGGCAGAGCTTCGGGGTGGACCTTTCGCTGCGCGCCCTGTTCGAGGCCCCGACCGTGGCCGAGCTGGCCGCCGTCGTGGCGGGAGCCGGGGGAACGGCGAGCGGGCCCGTCCTCCGCGCCGGGCGGGGGCGCTCCCTGCCGCTATCCTTCGGCCAGCAGCGCCTCTGGTTCTTGCAGCAGCTCGCCCCCGCGAGCCCGGCCTACAACGTCCCCCTCGGGGTGCGGCTGGACGGGCCGCTGGACGCCCGAGCCCTGGCCGCCGCCCTCTCCGAGGTGGTGCGGCGGCACGAGGTGCTGCGCACGGCGATCGTGACCCGCCGCGGGGAGGCCGTCCAGGAGATCGCTCCGCCCGCGTCCCTGCCGCTGCCCGTGGCCGACCTCTCGGCGTTGCCCGTGGATTCGCTGGCGGCGGAGGCGCGGCGCCTGGCCGCCGACGAGGCGCGGATCCCCTTCGACCTCTCCCGGCCGCCACTGGTGCGGGCGATGCTGCTGCGGCTGGCTCCCCTGGAGCACAAGCTGATCCTGGATCTTCATCACGTGGCCTCGGACGGCTGGTCCGGGGCTGTCCTGGTCCGGGAGGCCGGAGCGCTCTACGCGGCCTTCGCCGCCGGCCGGCCTTCGCCGCTGCCCGAGCTGCCGCTCCAGTACGCCGACTTCGCCCGCTGGCAGCGCGGGGAGCTGACCGGGGAGAAGCTCGCCGGCCTGGTGGGCTGGTGGCGGGAGCGCCTGGACGGCCTGCCCTCCCTGACCCTGCCCACCGATCGGCCGCGCCCGGCGGTCCAGAGATTCCGCGGCGCCCACGTGGCCCGGCGGCTCGCCGCCTCTCCCGAGGCCCTGGAGCGGTCAGCGGCGGAGAACGGCGGGACCCTGTTCATGGTCCTGACGGCCGCCTTCGCGGCCCTGCTGGGCCGGCTCTCCGGCCAGGAGGATTTCGGGATCGCCGCCCCGGTGGCCGGCCGGCCCCGCCCCGAGCTCGAAGGGCTGATCGGATTCTTCGTCAACACGGTGGTCCTGCGGATGGACCTGGCGGGAGACCCCGGCTTCGCAGGGCTGCTGGGGCGGGTCCGGGAGACGGCGCTGGCCGCCCTGGCCCACCAGGATCTCCCCTTCGAACGGCTGGTCGAGGAGATGGGAGCGCCGCGCGACGCCGTCCGTCCGCCACTGGCCCAGGCCCTGGTGGTCCTTCAGAACACCCCCCACGAGCCCCTGGTCCTGCCCGGGCTCACCCTCACTCCGGAGCCGGTCGACAACGGCACCGCCAAGCTGGACCTCTCCCTGGACCTGGTGCGAGGCGCCGGCGGGATCGCCGCCGGCCTGGAGGTGGACGGCGACCTCTTCGATCCCCCCACGGCCGCGCGGATGTTGGAGCAGCTCGACGTTCTGCTGGGGGCCGCCGTGGCCGATCCGGGCCTCCCGCTCGCGGCGTTGCCGCTGCTGACCCCCGCCGCCCGGCACCAGACGACCGTCGAGTGGAACGACGGCGGGCTCCCCGCGGTCCCCGGGCCGGCTCTGCTGCACCGGGCCTTCGAGGCGGCCGCGGCCCGGCGGCCGGAGGCGGTGGCGGTGACCGGAGAAGGCGGAGAGGGGGAGAGCCTGACCTACGGCGAGCTCGACCGCCGGGCCAACCGCCTGGCCCGCCACCTGCGCGACCTGGGAGCCGGTCCCGAGGTGCGGGTGGGGCTATGCCTGCCCCCCTCGCCGGAGCTGGTGACGGCCATCCTGGCGATCCTCAAGGCCGGCGCCGCCTACGTTCCCCTCGATCCCGGCTACCCGGAGGAGCGCCTGGCCTTCCTCCTGGAGGACTCGCGGGCGCCGCTGGTGGTCACCCTCTCCGAATTCGCCGGCAGACTGGCCGGGCCGCGGCTGGTGCTGCTCGACGCCGAGGAGACGGCGATCGTCCGCCGCTCCTCGCGCCCCCTGGCCGGCCCGGGGGACCCCGATCATCCGGCCTACGTCATCTATACGTCGGGCTCCACCGGCCGGCCCAAGGGGGTGGTCGTCACCCACCGGAACGTGGCCCGGCTCTTCTCGGCGACCGCTCCCCGGCTCGGCTTCGGCGAGCGGGACGTCTGGACCCTGTTCCACTCCTTCGCCTTCGACTTCTCGGTCTGGGAGATCTGGGGGGCCCTCCTTTACGGCGGCCGGCTGGTGGTGGTCCCTTACTGGGTGAGCCGCGCTCCCGACGCCTTTCTGGAGCTGATCCGCCGCGAGGGGGTGACCGTCCTCAACCAGACCCCGTCGGCCTTCCGGCAGCTCGTCCCCGCCGCCGTCCAGGGCGGCGACCTCTCCCTGCGCTGGGTCGTCTTCGGCGGCGAAGCCCTCGATCCCCGCCATCTCGCGCCCTGGATCGAGCGCTTCGGCGACGAGCGTCCCCGGCTGCTCAACATGTACGGCATCACCGAGACGACCGTGCACGTCACCTGGCGCGCGATCACGGAGGCCGACGCCCAGAGCTCCCGCAGCCCCATCGGCCGGCCCCTCCCGGACCTCGCCGTCCACCTCCTCGACCGGAGCCTGCGGCCGGTGCCGGTCGGCGTCCCGGGAGAGATCTGCGTGGGCGGGGCCGGGGTGGCCCGCGGCTATCTCGGCCGCCCCGGGCTGACCGCGGAACGGTTCGTCCCCGACCCGCGAGCCGCCGCGCCGGGGGAGCGCCTCTACCGCTCGGGGGACCTGGCCCGCTGGCTGCCCGACGGCGACCTGGAGGTGCTGGGGCGGATCGACCATCAGGTCAAGGTGCGCGGCTTCCGCGTCGAGCTGGGGGAGATCGAGGCGGTCCTCGATTCCCATCCGGGGGTGCGGGAGAGCGTGGTGCTGAAGGCGGACGGCGAGCGCCTGGTGGCCTGGGTGGTGCCGGCGGGGGAGGAGGTCCCGGCCGCCAGGCTGCGGGCCTTTCTCCAGGAGCGGCTGCCGGCCCACATGGTCCCCGCGGCCTTCGTGACCCTGCCGGCCCTCCCCCTGACCCGCCACGGCAAGCTCGACCGCGCGGCCCTGCCCGCCCCCGGCCGGGGGGCCGTGGCCGCGGCCCCCTTCGCCCCGCCCGAGACGCCGGTCGAGCGGGCGCTCGCCGCGAGCTGGGCCGAGGCTCTGGACCTCCAGCAGCAGGATGTCGGCCTCGACGACGACTTCTTCGCCCTCGGCGGCGATTCGATCCGCGCCATCCAGGTGCGCGCCCGGGCCGAGGAGCGGGGGGTGCTCTTCTCCCTCCAGGAGCTGTTTCGCCACCCCACCCTCCGCGGCCTCGCCCGGGCGGCTGTCCACGGCATCGCGGAGCCGGGTGCTCCGGCCCCCGGCCTCCCCCTGGCCGCGGAGGACCGCGCCCGCCTTCCCCAGGGAATCGAGGACGCCTTCCCACTGGCGCGCACCCTGGCCGGTCTGGTCTTCCACAGCGAGTACAGCCCGGACTACCTGATCTACCTGACCAGCTTCCGCCTGCAGGTCCCCTTCGACGCCGGCTGCCTGCAGGAGGCGCTCGACCGGGTGGTGATCCGCCATCCCATGCTGCGCAGCTCCTTCGCCCTGGAGGGCTTCTCCGAGCCCCTGCACCTGGTCCACCTCCAGGTGCGCGTCCCCCTGGAGGTCGAGGATCTGCGGCACCTGGCAGAGGACGGGCAGGAGGCGGCCTTCGGCCGCTGGTTCGCCGCCGAGCAGCGCCGCAAATTCGACTGGCGCCGGCCCCCTCTGGTGCGGCTCCACGTCCATCTGCGGGGGGACGGATCCTTCCATCTCACCCTCTCCGAGCCCTTCCTGGACGGCTGGAGCGTGGGGCTCTTCCTGACCGAGCTGCTCCACCGCTACCTGCTCCTGCTGCCGGCCGGGACCGTCCCCGCCGCCGCGGAGCTGACCCCTCCGGATGACCGCCCGCTCGCCGCCTCCTTCCGCGATTTCGTGGCCCTGGAGCGTGCGGCGCTGGATTCGCCGGCGGCCCGGCGCTTCTGGGAGGGGACGATGGACGGCGGCGGCGCCGGCCACCTGCCGGCGAGCTCCCTCGCCCGCCGGCGCGCGCTGGACCCGTCGCAGGCCCTGGTGGGGCGCGTGACGGTGCCGGTCCCGGAAGGGGTCTCGGACGGCCTGTGGGCGGCCGCCCGCGCCGCGGGGGCGCCGCTCAAGGACCTCCTCCTGGCCGTTCACCTGAAGGCCCTTTCGTTCCTCACCGGCAGCGGCGACGTCGTCTCCGGCGTGCTCGCCAACGGCAGGCCCGAGGGGATCGACGGCGACCGGGTGATCGGCGGCTTCCTCAACGCCATTCCCTTCCGTGTCGACCTCGTCCCGGGCTCGTGGCTCGACCTGGCCCGCCAGGTCTTCGACGCCGAGCGCGAGATGCTCGCCTGGCGCCGCTTCCCTCTCTCCGAGCTGCAGCGGAAGCAGCCGGGGGTGGGCCGGCCCCTGTTCGACACGCTGTTCAACTTCACCCATTTTCACGTCTACGACCGGCTGGCGCGCTTCCCTGGGCTGACGGTGCTCGGCGCGGGCGGCACGGAGCAGACCTACTTCCCCCTCACCGCCCAATTCAACGTCGAGGAGATCTCCCATCGCGTCTCCCTCGCCTTCGACCACCCCCTGGCCGACCTCGACGTCCCCGAGGTGGAGGCGATCGGGAAGCGGTACGCCCGCCTCCTGGAGGCCGTCGCGGCGGACCCCGGCGCGCCCCACGACGCCCTCTGCCTGCTGACCGGGAGCGAGCGCCAACAGGTGCTGGCCGAGTGGAGCGCCACCCCCGTCCCGCCCGTGGCGGAGAGAGCGGTACACGAGCTCGTGGCCGAGCGGGGGAGGGAGGAGCCCGGAGCGACCGCCGTGCTGTGGCGGGACGAGCGGGTGACCTACGGCGATCTGCTGGCGCGGGCCGGCCGGATCGCCCGCCGCCTGCTGGCCCTGGGGCTCCCGGCCGAGGCCCGGGTGGCGGTCCTCCTCGACCGCTCCCCCGACCTGGTGGCGGCCATCCTCGGCATCCTCCAGGCGGGCGGCGCCTACGTCCCCCTCGATCCCGCCTATCCCCGGGAGCGGCTGGACGCCATGCTCGCCGACTCCGGCGCCCGCGCCCTGGTGACCCGCCGGGGGTTGGGCGCCTGGGACGACACGGAGGCCGGTCCCCTCCGGATCGGCCTGGAGGATCTCGCCGGGCTCATCTCCGCCTCTCCGGACGAGCTCCCCGCCGTCGATCCGGCCCAGCTCTTCACGGTGATCTACACCTCCGGCTCCACGGGGAAGCCCAAGGGGGTGGCGGTCGAGCACCGGAGCGTGGCCGCGTTCCTGGCCGGCGCCGCCGCCCTCTATCCGCCGGAGGAGCGGACGATGCTCGCCGGCGCCTCGGTCTGCTTCGACCTCTCGGTCTTCGAGATCTTCTTCCCGCTCGCCCACGGCGGCGCCACGGTCCTGGCCGAGAGCGCCCTCGACCTGGCGCGGCCGCCCGCGAGCGGCGCCGTCCGGATGGCGGCCTTCGTCCCCTCGACCGGCGCGGAGCTGCTGCGCGGCGGCGGCATCCCGCCCACGGTGCGCACGCTGGTCCTGGGCGGCGAGGCGCTCCCCCCGGGCCTCGCCCGCGCCCTCCAGGCGGACGGCCGGCGCCTGTTCAACGCCTACGGCCCCACCGAGGCCACCATCTACGCCACGCTCGCTTACATCGGCCCGGACGAGGAGGGGGCGCCGCCGATCGGCCGTCCGGCCCCGGGAGGGCGGGCCCGCCTGCTCGACGCCGGCCTGCAGCCGGTCCTCCCCGGCGTGCCGGGGGAGATCTGGCTCGGCGGCCCGGGCCTCGCCCGCGGCTATCTCGGCCGCCCCGACCTCACGGCCGAGCGCTTCCGGCCCGACCCCTGGGGAGGTCTTTCCGGCGCTCCCGGCGCCCGCCTCTACCGCACCGGGGACCTCGGCCGCTACCTGCCGGACGGCCGCGTCGAGTTCCTGGGGCGCCGGGACCACCAGGTCAAGGTGCGCGGCTTCCGCATCGAGCTGGGGGAGGTGGAGGCGGCCGTGGCGCGCCACCCCGGCATCCAGGCCGCCGTGGTCGTCGACCGGCGCGATCCGGACGCTCCCGGAGAGGCGCGGCTGGCCGCCTACGCGGTCCCCCGGCCGGGCCTCTCCCCCTCCGGACCGTGGGCCGCGGAGCTGCGCGGCTTCCTGCGCCGGCTCCTGCCGGCCTACATGATCCCCTCCGACTTCGTGATGCTCGACGCCCTGCCGCTCACCCCCGCCGGCAAGGTCGACCGCCGCGCCCTCCCGGAGCCGGACGCCGGGCGCGCCGCCGCGGGCCGCTCGTGGACGGCCCCCCGCACGCCGGTGGAGGAGGTGCTGTGCGGTCTGTGGGCCCAGGTCTTCGGCCGGCCGCGGGTGGGCGCGGACGACGACTTCTTCGCGCTGGGCGGCCACTCCCTGCTCGCCACCCAGCTCGTCTCCCGCATTCGCGAGGCGTTCGCCCTGGAGCTGCCGCTACGGGCCCTGTTCGAGGCGCCGGTCCTCTCCGCCCTGGCGCGGGAGGTCGAGCGCGCTCTGGGAGAGGGGGAGGGGAGCGCTGTGCCGCCCCTCGTCCCCCAACCCCGGCCGGCGGAGGGGATCCCCCTCTCCTTCGCCCAGCAGCGCCTCTGGTTCCTCGACCGCCTGGAGCCGGAGAGCCCCTTCTACAACGTGCCCGCCGCCGTGCGGCTGCGCGGCCGGCTCGATCCCGCGGCGCTCGCCGCCGCCTTCCGCGAGATCGTCCGCCGTCACGAGGCCCTGCGCACCCGTCTCGTCGAGGAGGACGGGCTCCCCACGCAACGGATCGCGGCGGAGCAGGCCGTCCCGCTGCCGGCGATCGACCTCTCCGGGCTCCCCGCCGCGGCGCGCGAGGCCGAGGCGGCGCGCCTGGCCCGCGCCGAGGCCCGCCGGACCTTCGACCTGGAGAGCGGCCCGCTCCTGCGCCTGGCCCGGCTGCGCCTCGCGGAGGAGGAGAGCCTGCTGCTCGCCAACGTCCACCACGTCGTGGCGGACGGCTGGTCGATCGGCGTCTTCCTGCGCGAGACCGCTGCCCTCTACCGGGCCTTCGCCGCGGGGGAGACCTCGCCGCTGCCGCCGCTCCCCCTCCAGTACGCCGACTTCGCCCTCTGGCAGCGGGGGTGGCTCCAGGGGGAGGCCCTGCGCCGGCAGCTCGACTGGTGGCGCGGCCAGCTCGCGGACGTGCCGCCGCTGGCGCTCCCCACCGACCGGCCGCGGCCGGCCGTCCCCGCCTACCGCGGCGCCCGCTGCCCGCTGACCCTGCCGCCGGCCGTGGCCCTGGACGTGGCGGGGCTCGCCCGGTCCGAGGGGGCCACCCTGTTCATGACCCTCCTCGCGGCCTTCGCCGCGGTGCTCGGCCGCTGGGCGGGGCAGGATCTGCTGGCGGTGGGCACGCCCGTGGCCCACCGCACCCGCCTCGAGCTGGAGCCGCTGATCGGCTTCTTCGTCAACACCCTGGCGCTGCGGGCCGACCTGGCAGGAGACCCCACCGGCCGCGCCCTCCTGGCCCGCTGCCGCGAGACGGCCCTGGGAGCCTACGCCCACCAGGACCTGTCGTTCGAGAGGCTGGTGGAGGAGCTCCGCCCCGGACGCGACCTCGCCCGGTCCCCCCTCTTCCAGGTCCTCCTCTCGCTCCAGAACGCGCCGCTGGCCGCCTTCGAGCTCCCCGGCCTGACCCTCTCGCCGGTCGAGGTCGAGCCGGAGACCGCCAAATTCGACCTCACCCTCTCGATGGCCGAGAGCCCCGAGGGGATCGCCGGCTGGCTGGAGCACGACGTCCAGCTCTTCGACCGCACCACCGCCGCCCGCCTCGCGGGGCATTTCGCAGCGGCCCTCCAGGCCCTCGCCGCCGATCCGGGCCGGCGGATCTCCGAGCTGCCGCTCCTCTCCGCCGGGGAGCGCCGGCAGCTCCTCCAGGAGTGGGCGGCGCCGCGCCCCCTGCCGGCCGCCGCGGAGGGCTTGGGGATCGAGGACCGGATCGCCGCCCAGGCCGAGCGGACCCCCGGCGCCCTGGCCGTGGCCCAGGGGAGCCGGGAGATGACGTACGGGGATCTCCTGGCGCGGGCCGACCGGCTGGCCCGGCGTCTCCGCGCCCGCGGCGTGGGCCCCGAGGTCACCGTGGCGATCCGCCTCCCCAGGAGCCCGGAGGCGATCGTGGCGATGCTGGCCGTGCTGCGGGCGGGGGGCGCCTACGTTCCGCTCGATCCGGCCTACCCGGAGGAGCGCCTGGCCTGGATGACCGCCGACGCCGGCGCCGCCCTGACGCTCGGCGAGGACGATCTCGCCGTGAGCCTGGACGCCGACCCCGGGCCACCGCTCCGGGGTGGCGCCGCCCCTCCGGCCGCTCCGGCCTACGTCCTCTACACCTCCGGCTCCACGGGCCGCCCCAAGGGGGTGGTGGTGACCCGCGCCGGCCTGCTCGCCTCGACCGTGGCCCGGCTGGAGGGGTACGCCGCGCCCGTCTCGGCCTTCCTCCTCGTCCCCTCCCTCGCCTTCGACAGCTCCGTGGCGGGGCTCTTCTGGACCCTCTGCCAGGGCGGCATGCTCGTCCTCCCCGTGGAAGGGGAGGGGGCCGACCCGGCCCGCCTGGCGGCGCTCGTCGAGGAGCGCGGCGTGTCGCACTGGCTGAGCATCCCGTCGCTCTGGGAGCTGGCGCTCTCTGCCGCCGGGCCCGCCCGCCTGCGCTCGCTGGCCGCGCTCGCCGCGGTCATCGTCGCCGGCGAGCCCTGTCCGGCCGGCCTCCCCCGGCGCCACGCCGCCGCGCTGCCCGGAGTGCCGCTGCTCAACGAGTACGGCCCCACCGAGGGGACCGTCTGGGCCACCTGGGCCGAGCTGCCGGCGGGGGAGCGGATCACCATCGGCCGGCCGATCCCCGGCGCCCGGGTGCTCCTGCTGGACCGCTCCCTGGAGCTGGCCCCCGCAGGCGTGCCGGCCGAGCTTTTCCTGGGCGGCGCGGGCCTGGCCCGGGGGTACCTCCACCGCCCCGACCTCACCGCCGAGCGGTTCGTGCCCGACCCCTGGTCCGCGGCGCCCGGCGCGCGCCTCTACCGCACCGGGGACCTCGCCCGCTGGCTTCCCGACGGCCGCCTCGACCTCCTCGGCCGCGCCGACGACCAGGTGAAGATCCGCGGCGTCCGCGTCGAGCTGGGAGAGGTCGAGGCGGCCCTGGCGGCGTTACCCGGCGTGCGCGGGGCCGCGGTGGTGGTCCGCGATCTCCCCTCGGGCGACCGCCGGCTTGCGGCGGCCGTGGCGGGCGCCGCCGATCTCCACCCGGAGGCGCTCCGCCGCCGGCTCGCGGACCGCCTGCCCGCCGCCATGGTGCCGGCGGAGCTGACCGTCCTGGAGGCGCTCCCCGTCTCTCCCAACGGCAAGGTGGACCGGACCGCCCTCAAGGCCCTGCTCGCCGGCCGCGCCGCCGCCCCCCGCGGGTCCGCGCCTCCGGAGGGCGAGATCGAGCGGCGGCTGGCGGCGATCTGGGAGGAGCTGCTGGACGTGCGCGGCGTGGGCCGGGACGACGGCTTCTTCGAGCTCGGCGGCCACTCGCTCCTCGCCGTGCGGCTGATGGCGCGCATCGAGCGCGACCTCGGCCGCCGGCTCCCCCTGGCCGCACTCTTCCGCGGCTCCACCCTCGCCGCGCTGGCGGAGGCCGTCCGCGCCGCCGGGGGCACGGCCCCGGATTCCCCCCTGGCGCTCCTCCAGGAGGGGACGGGCCGGCCCTCCTTCTGGTTCCACCCCCTGGATGGCCGCGCGCTCTGTTACGCCGAGCTGGCCCGCAGCCTCCCCGGCCACCTGCTCTACGGACTGGAATCGGCGGACGGGGCCGCCCGTCTGGCGGACCTCGCGGTGCGCCACGCCGAGGCCATCCTCCGGGTCCAGCCCCGCGGCCCCTACCTCCTGGGCGGCTGGTCCTTCGGCGGCCTCGTGGCCTGGGAGACCGCGCGCCGGCTGGAGGAGCTGGGGCGCGAGGTGGGGCTCCTCGTCCTCGTCGACTCCCGGCCCCCCGGGACCGCCTCTCCGGAGCCGGACGACGCTGCCCTCGACGCCTTCCTGCGGGCCGAGGCGCGAGTGGAGGAAGCGGATCTGCCCGCCCTCCGCGCGGTGGTGCGCGCTCATCTCCAGGCCCTGCGCGACTACCGTCCCGCGCCGGTCGCCTGCCCGGTCACCCTCTTCCTGGCTGAGGACCGCCCGGAAGGAGAGAGCGAAAACGTTGCCGCGCTCTGGAGCCCGCTGGCTCCCGGCGGTCTGGAGGTCGAGACCCTGCCCGGAGACCACTTCCATCTGCTCACCGGTCCCAGCGTGTACCTCCTCGGCGCAAGGCTTCGCGCGAGACTGAACCAAGCTGATTCCTCGGCGGGCTCTTCCCCCTCCTCCAATCGCCCCGCTTCGTTCCCGCGATCCGAAGGCGCTTCATCTCTCGGCTGAGCCGCCAGGCGGCGGGCATTCAAGCGGAGCCTGCGAGGAGATGGCCCTTTATGGAGGGTGCGTCTCTGTGGTCTCATGAGGCCCGATCGGGATGACTGTGAGCCTGCGATCCGTTTATGAACGAAACCGTTGAGGAGCCGCCTCACGCCTACTTCCAGGCCATCGAGGAGATCTTCGTGGCGTTGCGGGGGGCGCCGCTGCTGCTGTCCCCCGCGGACTGGCAGGTGGCGCGGCGGTGGCACGGGGAGGGGGTGCCTCTCGATCTGGTGCGGAGCACGCTGGAGGAGGTCTTCGCCAAGCGCAAGGAGCGGGGCGCGAAGGGCAGGATCTCCAGCCTCCGCTACTGCGCGCCCGCCGTCGAGGCCGCCTGGGCCGACCTGCGCGAGCTGACCGCCCCGGCCCGCCGCGCCGAGGCCCCCGCCTTCGAGGTCGCACCCCGCCTCGCCGCCTTGGCCACGAGCCTCGCGGGCCGGGAGTCGCTCGCAGCCCAAGTCGCCCACCTGTCCGGCGATCCCCAGGAGGTGGAGGAGCGCCTCGCCGTCCTGGACCGGGAGATGCTCGATCAGGTCTGGGAAGGGCTGGACGGCGAGGCGCGCTCCGAGGTCGAGACGGCGGTTGAGAAGACGCTGGCCTCGCTCGCCGGCCGGCTCCCCGCGGGCGAGCTCGACAGCTCCCGCGAGCGTCTGGTCCGCCAGACCCTCCGCCGCAAGCTGGGGTTGCCGGTGCTGTCGCTGTTCTCGCCGGAGGCCCAGGGGGCGTGACGGCCTACCGCTCCGTGAGCTCCGCCGCCCGGGCGAAGGCGCCCTCGAAATAGACAGGCTCCAGCCCCGACGCCCAGTAGTCCAGGGCGACGCGGTTGGGCTGGGACGTCTCCTGGTCCGTGCGCAGGAACACCCCTTCGCCATCCAGGGGGTGAAACTCGATCCAGCCGATCCAGGTGCCGTCCCCTCGCGCCTGTCCGTAGGTCCGCGGCACGTAGACCGTCCCCTCGTCGTCCTCGACTCGCGCGGTGTGCTCGTAGATCAGCTCGGGCATTTTTGGCCTCCTAAGTCTCTGACCCGTAATGGTTTGTCAGAAGAGCCCATTTTTTACGTCTTCAGAGGGGTATGAGACCCCTCGATTTCCCCAAGATCGACCTGCGCAACAAGCCCATGCTCCTTCCGGCCGCGGCGTTCGCGGCCGGCACCCTGTTGGCGTTTCAAGTCTCATACCTATCCATCTCTTTGCTCGTGGCGTTGGCGCTCGCCGGGCTGGCTCTCGGCCGGCGCGCCGGGATCTGCCTGGCCTTCCTCGCCTTCGGGCTCCTCGCCGCGGCGGTCCGGCTCGGCCTGCCCGGCGATCCGGCCGCGCCCCTGCGGCGGGACCGTCCGGTGGAGGCGGTCCTCCAAGTATCCGGGCACTGGACCCCGGACGACGAAGGGTGGTCCGCTCCGGCGCGGGTCGTCCGCCTGATCCAGGAGGACCGGCTGACGGCGCCACCCATCGAGATCATTCTGCACCTGCCCGGTCCCGAGGAGCTCCCGCCGCCGTTCGGCACCACCCTCCGCGCCAAGGGCTATTTCGCGCGCTCGCCGGCCTTGAGCAACCGCATCCCGTCGCCCCCCGGCCCCTGGAGGCTGCGCGTCAAGAGCCGCCAGCTCCTGGAGGTCGAGAGCCCGCCGGGTCCCGTGGCGCGCCTCTCGGGCGCGATCCGGCTGCGGGTGGAGGAGGCCTACCGCGCCACCGGTCCGGGACAAGGGGAGGGGAAGGCGCTCGCCCGGGCGCTGGTGCTGGGGGACGTCTCGGCGCTCCCCCTGGCCTGGAAGCGGGGGCTGCGCATAACCGGGATCTACCACCTGATGTCGGTCTCCGGCGTGCACGTGGCCCTGGTGGCGGGGTTGGTCTGGCTGCTGGCCGGCTGGCTCCCCCGGCCGTTGCGGCTGCTCCTGATGCTGGCGGCGATCCTCCTCTATCTGCTGCTGGTGGGGCCGCTCCCCTCGCTCGTCCGGTCGGCGGTGATGGGCGCTCTCGCGGCGCTGGCCCTCCTGGCCGAGCGTCCGCCGTCCGCCGCCAACGCCCTGGGCTGGGCCGTGATCCTGCTGCTGCTCGATCAGCCGGACCTGGCGCTCTCGCCCGCCTTTCAGCTCACCGTGTCCGCCACGGCCGGTCTCCTGCTGCTCGCGCCTCCTCTCGCCCGCCGCTGGCAGGGGCGCTGGCTCCCGGTCCGCGTCACGGAGTCGATCGCCGCCAGTGTGGGAGCCCATGTCGCGACGCTCCCCTGGGCCCTACCCCGTTTCCATTTGCTCTCGCCACTGGCGCCCTTGCTGAACCTGCCCGCGGTGCCCTGGACCGGCCTGGCGCTGATCGCCTCCCTCCTCTGGACGGCGGTCGCGCTGGTCTCCCCCGCGCTCGCGGGCCACCTGCTCCCGGTGCTCGACCTGCTGGCGGCGCCCTTCTCCTGGCCTTCGAGGACGCCGCCGGAGGTCTGGCTCCCAATACCGCTTGCGCTCTCAACGGCCTGGGCCTGGGTGGTCGCGGCAGGCCTCGCGGCTCTCCTACTCCTCCCGCTCCGCCGCCGTGTCGTCCTTGCAGTCCTGGGTGTCCCTGTCGTCCTTGCGGCCCTTGGTGCGAGCGGCCCGCGCGATCCGGAGCTGGCCATGCTCGACGTCGGCCAGGGGGACGCGATCCTGCTGCGCGACGGCGACCGGGCGATCCTGGTGGACGGCGGCGGCTCGCGGGGCGGGGACATCGGCGGCCGGGCGCTCCTGCCGGCCCTGCTGGGGGAGGGGGTGAAGCACCTCGATGCCCTGGTGATGACGCATCCCGACAACGATCACTGTGGAGGTCTGGTGGACATTGCCGCCTACCTCCCCGTGAGAGAGGTCTGGATGGCCCCAGGCTGGGACCGCGCCGGCTGTGCCGGGAGGCTCCTCGATCTGCCCGGCGTGCGAGCTCGCTTCCTCTCGCGGGGGCAGCGGCTCACCCTGGGCCGCTGGCGCCTCACGGTCCTGCATCCCACGCCGGACGACCACCAGCCGGTCAACGAGCGCTCGCTGGTCCTGCTCGCCGAGGCCCACGGCCGGCGGGCGCTCCTCACCGGCGACGTCGAGAAGGGGGGCGAGCGCGATCTCGTCGACTGCTGCGCC
>QHVW01000870.1 GCA_003223675.1 Acidobacteriota bacterium | reverse complement strand
ACAAGCCCGCCAGGCTGACGACGTCTCGAAAACGACGGCCGCGGAAAGGAGAGCAGAACAGAACAACGAAGCGAACCTCCGGACTTGACAACCCTGACCACATAGAAGCCCTGGGCTATGTTCTCCCGGCCCGTTGGGCCGATTTTGTTAGTAGGCGCAATTCTAGAAACCGCGCAGCCGGAACAGGTCCGAGATCACCCCATACGCCGTCGTGGAGAGATCGGGGTCCTCTTCCGTCAGGACGATCTTCCCCAGGATGTCCGTGGTAAACCGAAGGATCGACCCCGTCCCTACCACCAGCGCGAAAGGGTCCGTGAGAGGGATCTCGCGGACCCTGACGCGACCGATCACGTTTCCTCCAGCCCCGAAGGCCTCACAGACCACCTTCAAACGGCAACCGCGGTCGAGCGCCTCGCGGACGCGTTCCGGCGTGATGGCCGACAGGCTCTCCCGCTCCACCGCCTCGGGCGGCAGGTCGGCGTCGAGCAGGACGTTGGCCAGCGCCGAGACCTTCACCGCCGCGTCCCACCCCTCCAGGTCGTCGGCCGGATCGGCCTCCGCGATCCCGAGCCGTTGCGCGCCCTTGACGGCCTCCGCGAGGCTCGCACCCTTCTCCATCTCACTGAGGACGTAATTGGTCGTCGAATTGAGAATCCCCTCGATTTTGAGAACGGTATTCCCCTGCAGGCACCGCTGGGCCAGGTTGAACACCGGAGCGCCGTCCATCACCGTGGTCTCGTAGAGGAAGGAGACCCCTCGCTCCCGCGCCAGATCGCGCAACGGGCGCCAGGCCCAGGCGATCGGCCCCTTGTTGCAGGTGATGACGTGTTTTCCCCGCTCCAGCGCCGCGCGGACGTGCGAGATGGCGGCGGCCCCTCGCCCCGGAATGTCGAGCGGCGTCATCTCGACCGCCACGTCGTAATCCAGGGTCCGGAGCGCCTCCTCGCTGGTGAGGGCCGCAGCGAACCGGCCCTGCTCCGCCAGCACCCGCCGCAGATCGAGGCCGTCCGGATCGGCGGCGCCGCCCCGCGATCCCAAGGTGATCCCTATGATGGAGACTTCATGCCGCCATTCTAACGGCGGTCCAGAAAAAATCGGGGCCGGCCCCCGTGCGCGAACCGGGCCGGCCCTCAAGGAGATGGGAGCGAGAGCTATTTAAAACTCGGGGGCCGCACCCGGGCCACCGAAGGGAGCATGGTCACCGTGCGCTTGGTGAAGCTGCTCGAGCTTGGCCTTCTGGTCGGGGGTGAGCAGGGCGGTGAGCTTGGTTTTGAAATCGTCGTGCAGGGCCTTGAGCTGCTGCATGGTGGCGTGGGCCGCGAGCGTCTTCTGGCCGATCTCGGTGGCGTCGGGGTTGACGCCGTCGAGCAGGGTCTTGACGTCGGCCATCTGCTGGTGGTGCTGCTGCATCAGCGGCTGGGCCTTGGCCATCAGGTCCTGGTGGAGCTTCGTCACGGCGGCCTGCTGGTCGGCGGTGAGGTTGAGGGCCTTGGTGAGGAAGGCCATATGGTCGGCCCCCGCTTGACCGTGCATGCCGTGGCCGTGCATCTGCGCCTGGACGGCGAAGGAGGCTCCCAGCACCAGGGCGGCGCTCAGAGCGAGGGTGAGAATCCTTTTCATCTCGATCTCCTTTCAAGACGCCGCCCGTTTGCGGCATCGTCGTTTACGAGGCTCAGCATAGGGTCATGCCGGCCGCCAGTCCTCAAGGAACCGCAAGAAATTTGTAAGCGATGTAAACGCATCTCAACCCGCGAAACGGTACCCGCGCCGGTGCACGGTGAGGATCAGCTCGGGACGCGACGCGTTGCGCTCCAGCTTCTGGCGCAGGGAGGCGACGTGGACGTCCACCGTGCGGGTGGTGGGCATGGCGTCGTACCCCCAGACCTTGTCGAGCAGCTCGTCGCGGGTGAGCAGGGCGCCCCGGTTCTGGATGAAGTAGGCCAGGAGCTTGAACTCCAGCGCCGAGAGCGGCACCGGCTCCCCCTCTTTGAACACCTCGGCGCGGCGGAAATCCACCCGCACGTCGCCGAAGGAGTAGGTGCCGGCCTGGGCCGAGGTGGGCGTGCGGGCGCGGCGGAACAGGGCCTCGATGCGGGCCAGCAGCTCGATCATCTCGAACGGCTTGGTGACGTAGTCGTCCGCGCCCAGCTTGAGGCCCACCACCCGGTCGACCACCTGCCCGCGGGCGGTGAGCATCACCACCGGCACCTGGATCCCCCGCGACCGCAGCTCGCGGCAGACCTCGAAGCCGTCCCGCCGCGGCAGCATGACGTCGAGGAGGATGAGGTCGAACGACCCTTCGAGGGCCTTGGAGAGCCCCTCTTCGCCGTCGGCGGCGGTCTCGACCTGATATCCCTCACTGAGCAGGCGGTCGGTGAGGGTGAGGACCAGGCTCGGCTCGTCCTCCACCAGCAGGATGCGCCGCGCCGCCGCGGGAGAGGGCTCCGCCGTCACGCCGGCGCCTCCACGGCCGCGACCGTCTCATCGGCGTCCAGAGCGGGCAGCCGGAGCGTGAAGGCGGTCCCCTCGGGGCCGGTGGCCACGGTGACCCGGCCGCCGTGGGCTTCGGCGATGTGGCGCACCAGGCTGAGCCCCAAACCGCTGCCGGGGACGCCCGCCGTGGCCCCGTCCCGGCCGCGGAAGAACGGCTCGAAGAGGTGCGGCAGGTCCTCCTTGCGGATGCCCGGGCCGCGGTCGGCGACGATGATCTCCACCGGCCCGGCGGAGTCCCGCCGCACCTTCACGCCGATCCACGCCCCCTGGCCGCCGTACTTGACGGCGTTCTCGATCAGGTTGGCCACCGCGCGGCGCAGGGCCGCGGCATCCACCAGGATGGACGGCAGGCCGGGCTCGATCTCCCGCTCGACCTGGATGCGCTTCTCCTGGAGCAGCCAGCGGCAGTCCTGGAGCGCGCCGCCCACGACCTCCTCGACCGCGGCGGGGCGCGGGTGATAGACCCGGCGGCCGGACTGGATGCCGGCGAATTCCAGCGCCTGCCCCACCATGTCGGAGAGGCGCCGCCCCTCGCTTTCGATCAGCGATCCGTAGCGCTTCACCTGGGAAGGATCGGCCACCACGCCGTCGGCGAGGTTCTGCCCGGCCGAGCGGATGGCGGTCAGCGGTGTGTGCAGCTCGTGGGTGACGCCGGCCACGAGCTCGATCTGCTGCCGGGCCAGCCGCTGCGCCCGCTGGGCGTTGACGAACATCAAGCCGGCGGTGATGCCGAGCAGCCCCAGGATGCCGAGGCTGATCGCCAGGTTGCGCCGGCGGATGGCGGCGACCGCCTGTTCCAGCGAGCCGTCGCGGTGCTTGAGCACCAGCCGCCAGGCGCCATACTCCCGGTGATGCCCCTCGAACGGCGGCACCCCCATCCGGGGCCAGGCGGTCTCGGCATGGCGATGATGCATCGCCATTCCGTGCTCGGCGGAGAGCGACCGGAGCTCGTCGAACGGCCGCAGGCCGAACATCCCGAGCTCCAGATCGCCGTCCTTCAGGGAGGAGACGGGGAAATTGGGATCGGAGACGAAGAGGAGCTGCTTGGGATCCTGGGCCTCCCGAACGGCGACCACATATTCGTTCCCCCGCGTGTCCGTGAAGTGCTTCTTGGTCAGGGCCGGAAGGATCTCCTGATCGATGGTCCGCGGATCGAACCGCACCAGCAGGTGGGCGCCGGCCGCCGGATCGGAAGCACGGACCTCCGGTGCCGGGAAGCTGATGGGGATCATCAGGCCGGGGCTCTCCTCTGCCATGGTCATCCCCATGCCAAAGCCACGGGCTTGCGGCTGCGCGGCGACCGCCTCGACGTGCCGCCGTGCCGCCGCCAGATCGGGCGTCCAGGGAGCGGGGACGAAGCGCTGCTCCTCCGGCCGGAGAATCTCGAGTTGGGTGCCACCCGGGGACGGCTGGATGAGATAGACGTCCTTCACCAGGCGCGGATACGGGGCCTCGGCCATCCAGCGCCCGTACTGGCGCACGATCCCGGCGATCCGCTGGTCGGCCGGCAGCGTGGGGTTGGGATGGAAGAAGAGGAACGCCCGGGTCACCTCACGGTCGAAATCCTCGCTGAAGTGGACGCCGTCCCGCCGGAGGCTCGCCTCCATCCGCTGCTGCTCCAGGTCGCTCACCTTGCCGCTCCAGTGATACTGGAGGGTGGCGAGACTGGCGAGCAGGATCACCAGCACCACCGGAATGGCGAGAGGAAGCGTTTGCGCGAGCCTCCGGGATCTCATGACAAAGCAGTGTAACAGGGGCCTCGCCGCAGGGGATTCCGCGCCGGGCAGACTTTACACCCCTTACAAATTCCTTGCCTCCGCCTGAAGACTCGCCCTCCCCCACGCCCTACCCTGACCCCGACGAGGAGGCGAAACATGAAAGGACATGGACGCAAGCTGGCATGGATCCTCGGGCTGCTCGCCCTGGCGGGAATCGCGACGCTCCTCCGGGCCGCGGACAAGGCCGCACCGCCACACCCCGGCTTGGCGGGGACCTGGACGCTGAACGATGATCTGACCGCCCGCATGCGCGAGGACGATCAGCAGAGTGCCCCCCACGGCGGCGGATCTGGCGGCGGGATGGGACGGCGCGACGGTGGCGGCGGTCACCGGGGCGGCGGACGCTATCCCGGCGGCGGCTCTCCGGGTGGCGGAACGGAGGGGGCCGGCGGGGAGCCAAGAGAGCCGGCAGAGGGCCAGCGCCCCAACTTCGCCGCCCTGGACACGCTGACCATCACTCAGTCGGGCAACCAGGTGACGATCACCGACCAGGAGGGGCACGCCCGCGTCTTCCACGCCGACGGCAGCAAGGCCCGCGACGACAAGGCCTTCGGCGGTCCGGCCGAGGTGCAGGCGAGCTGGGATCAGGACGGTGGGCTGGTAGTGCAGGTCAAGCCGGACAAGGGCCCGAAGCGGACGGAATCCTACATCGTCTCCAACGACGGCAAGCACCTCTACATCGTCCTCACCCTGGAGGGCGAACGGGGCACTCGCAAGATCCGCCGCGCCTACGATCCGGCGGCGCCGGAGGAGAAGCCGGCGCCCGCGCATTCGGGGGAGGAGACGGCGGTCGCGTAGGAGAAGAGGGCCGGGGTGAAGAGGTTCCTACCCCAGCCTCCGCAACCCCGCATCCCCGGGGAACCGGGCCTGGGCGTAGCTGAGCAGCTTGGCGGCCGAGCCGGGGTCGTTGAGGATGCGCAGGGTCTTCACCGCCTCGGCGTAGGCCACGGGGGAGGGGTTCTTCTCCACCAGGACCCGCAGCGTGGGGGCGACCTCGGCGGGACGGCCGGAGAGGGCGTAGAGGATCGCCAGGCTGGAGTAGGCCCGGATGCTGTCCGGGAACATCTCGATCTCCTTCTTGAAGGAGGCCTCCGCGCCCTGGGCGTCCCCCTGGTCGGCCAGGATCTTGCCGTGGATCAGCGCCAGGCCGCGGATCAGCTCCGGGTCCTTGGCCTCGCGCTGGTTGTAGATCTCCGCCGCCTTGCGGGTGAGCGCGAGCGCGCCCGCCTCGTCCTTGCGGGCGTGGAGCACCTCGGCGAGAGTGACCATCGGCCCCAGGCGCGTGCTCTTCTCGTCCATCGCCGACCGCGCCTCCTTCTCGGCGCGGTCGAGGTCGTCGCGCTGGAGGGCGATCTGGGCGAGCAGGCCGTGGGCGAAGGAGGGGTGGGTCGCGATCGCCATCTTCGCGTGCGTCTCCGCCTCGTCGAGCCGGCCGAGGTCGTAGTAGAGCGAGGCCGCGGCCACGGCGATCTGCGGCGAGCCGTTCGAGACCTTGAGCCCCTGCTGGTAGGCGGCGAGCGCCTCCTCGCTCTTGCCGCTGCGCTGGAGCGCGCGGCCCAGGTACTCCCAGGCGTCCACCATCTTGGGATTTTCGGCGATCACCTTGCGGAAGGCGTCGGCCGCCTGTGGATAGGACTTGGCCGCGATCAGGCGGAACCCCTCGCGCAGGTCGCCCAGCGAGCCGATCTTGCTCTTGGGATCGGGCAGCGGCCCCGTGGACACCGAGCCGCCGGAGCCGATGTAGCCGAGCGCCATCATCGCCTGCCGCGACTCCTCGTCCACCGCGGCGGGGGGCGCGAGCCGGCGGTCGTAGGCCTCGAGGTCCTTGCGCATCGAGGCGTAGAGCCGCCGCTCGTCGCGCAGGACGTTCGTCTTCTCGCGCGGATCTTTCTGGCGGTCGTAGAGCTCGGGATCGGGCCCCTCGATGTAGTGATCCTTCTCGTCGATCAGCGAGAACAGCTCGTTCCAGCCAAAATGGAGGCGGGGATAAAAGGTTTCCGAATAGATCCGGCGCGGCGGCACGTTGGCGGCGAGCAGCGAGACGCCGGCACACGCCTTCGGCACCTCCAGCCCCAGCAGGCCGAGCACCGTGGGGGTGACGTCGAGGAGCTGGACCGGCCGCGTGGTGGTGCCGCCGGCGCTCTGGGATTTCGGCAGCTTCACGATCAGGGGGACGTGGATCGCCTCGTCATAGAGCAGGACGCCGTGCTCCTCCTCGCCGTGATCGTTCAGCCCCTCGCCGTGATCCGAGAGGAGCACCACGAGCGCGCGGTCGTAGACGCCGAGCGATTTCAAGCGATCGATCAGCTCGCCCACGATGTGATCGGCGGTGGCGATCTCGCCGTCGTACTTGAGCGGATAGCGCGAGGCGTACGGCTCGGGCGGCGCGTACGGGGTGTGCGGCTCGTAGATGTGAAAGAAAAAGAAGAACGGCTTGTCCTTGACCGATTGGAGCCAATCCTGCGAAAGCTTGAGCGTCTCCTCCCCCGATCGCTGGAGGCCGCCGAGGCCGGTGTTGGTGCGGAACTCGATGGCGTCGTCGTAGAAGTCGAATCCGGTCGAGAGCCCGGTCTTCCCTTGCAGCACGTAGGCGGAGACGGCGCCGCCGGTGGCATACCCCGCCTTCTTCAGGATCTCCGGCAGGAACGGCAGCTCCCCCCGCTCCACCTTGCCCGCGTCGAGCTTGTAGCCGACGTTGTCGCGCACCCCGTGCACGGCCGGCAGCACGCCCGTCAACAGGGTGGTGTGCGAGGGAAACGTGAGCGGCGTCGTCGAATAGGCATGCTCGTAGAGGATGCCGTCCCGGCGGAGGGCGTCGATGGTGGGTGTCGCCACCCCTTGATAACCGTACGCCGGCAGG
>QHVW01001028.1 GCA_003223675.1 Acidobacteriota bacterium | reverse complement strand
TTTCTCGAACCAATGATGGGCGTAGGGCTCCGAATTGAAAGGCTCGACCTCGCGAAAGCCGGCGCTCCGGTACAGATGAATCGCCTCTTGCAGCGAATGATTCGTCTCCAGCCGGAGGGTCGAGAACCCGAGCTCGCGAGACTCGGCCTCCAGCGCCGCGAGCATCCGCCGGCCAAGGCCCAGCCCACGGGCGCTGCCGGCCACCCACATTCGCTTGAGGTATCCAATATCGGGCGCGATGGGCTTCACCCCACCACAGGCGACCGCCTCTCCATCCACGAAAGCGACGAGGAACGTGCCGCGAGGCGGGACGAATTCACGGTCCTCGGTCGGCAGGGTGGCGGCCGGATCGAACCCGGATTCGAAGCGCCGGCTCAGCTCCTGGAAGTACTGGCCGACGCACCAGCGAGCAGCCGGGCTTCCCGGGTCGACCCGCTCGATCTGGAGGCCGGCCAATTGCAGGAACTGGTGGACCTCCGCCATGGCGGCGACCAACCGCGTGCGTTGCGCCGAGGTGAGTGGACTCAGAAGAGCCGCGGCGGCCTAGTCGGAGGACTCGTTCATTGCCTGGATCTCCCGCAGAGACGGCTGACGTAGCCGGAATCGAGCCCGAGGCGCTGGCGCAGGTCGCGGAGATCGGCTCCGTCCAGGCCGATCTCGTACAGCAGACGCGACTCTCCCAAGGAGCGGTCGCGCCCGAGGAAATGGTCGTTCAAGGCCCCGGCGCGTTGCGTGACGAGCCGGTTGAAACGGCGGACCTGGGCAATCTGTTCGGCCAACATTCTCTGACCCTAGTCAACCATCTGGAGACTGTCAAGGAAGGAGGCGGCTCCTGGGCTAGAATCGGCCGATCACTTGGATCGGGGGGCTCTATGAAAGCAGCGTGGCATGTTCATACCCTGGCAGCGGCATTGCTGCTGTCTGCTGTCTCCGCGCAGGCGGCCGCCCCACCGGTGCCGCGCGCCGTCGTGGCGGACAATCCGCGCGATGCCAGGCATCCGGCCGCCAACCGTCAGGTGCTGATACCGAGCGGCGGCGCCGGCATGAACGCGCTGTTCTTCCTGGCGGCCGGCAGCGGTCCCAAACCGACTCTGCTGCTGCTGCACGGCCTGCCCGGCAACGAGCAGAATCTCGATCTGGCGCAGGCGATCCGGCGCGCCGGCTGGAATGTGCTGACGATGCACTACCGCGGCAGTTGGGGCTCGCCTGGCGCTTTCAGCATCGCCGGCGCGGTCGAGGATGCCGAAGCGGCGATGGCCTTCCTGCGTCAGCCCGAGAACGCCGCGAAATATGGCATCGATACGCGCCGCATCCTGATCGGCGGCCATAGCATGGGCGGCTTCGCGGCGGCGCGCTATGCGGCGGCGCACCAGGACGTGGCGGGCGTGGTGCTGATCGATGCATGGAATGTGGGAGCCGACGGCAAGGACCTGCGTGCCCATCCCGAAAGGCGTGCCGCGGCCATCGCGGAGATCGGCGACGATTTTGGCAACAGCCTGGCCGGCACCGACGCGGCGCGTCTGGCGGAGGAAATCGAGCACCATGCCGATGACTGGGATCTGCTGGCACTGGCGCCGGCGCTGGCGATGCATCCCACGCTGGTGATCGGCGCCACGTATGGCGGCGGTGCTTCGAACAAGGCGCTGGCCGACGCGATCCGCGCTCAGCGCAAGGGTAAGGTCAGCAGCATGACCCTCGACAGCGACCACAGTTTCGCCGACCACCGCATTGCATTGTCGGCCGCTGTCGTCGACTGGCTGCAGCACCAGGCGGCGTGGAAGGTGGGCTCCCACGACCAATCCAAGGAACCCGAGGCGGCAGGATCTGGTCGCGCACGGCAAGTCTCTATGTGATGGCTTTGAAATGACTTACGGGCTGGCTGTTATGCGACGCCCGACTGACGGTGCGCCCTCCGCTCAAGCCCCGGCTTCGATCGGCAGCCCGGCGGAAAGCCAGCCGCTGATCCCGGCGGACATCACCGTCA
>QHVW01000869.1 GCA_003223675.1 Acidobacteriota bacterium | reverse complement strand
GCGCCTGGCGGCCGAGCTGATCCCGGTCTTCCAGGCCCGCGAGGTCCACCGCGAAGCCCTGGCCGCCCTGATCGTCTTCCAGCAGGCGGCCGAGCTGGAGCAGCTCACCGCCGGTCTGATCGAGGAGATCGCCGCCTATCTGCGGCAGGCCCGCGGCAACCCGCAATTGCGGTTCCGCGGTGAGGCCTGATCAGGGTCGCCTCTCCGGACTCGCGGGTCACCGCTTCCGACCCGCTCAGCGCCGCCGCCGCCCCGCGGGTCGCCGCTTCCGACCCGCTCAGCGCCGCCGACGACCCCGGGGTCGCCGCTTCCGACCCGGCTCATGCCGATTCCGACCCGGTCTGTGGCGTTTTGGACCCGCGGGTCGCAGGTCCGGCCCCAGGGGTCCGAAGGCGCGACCCGCGGGGCGTCTCCGCCGTTGTCCGGGTCGGAAGCTCCGCCCCCCGGGTCGGCTAGAGCGTGAGGTAGGTCGGCCGGCTGCGCTCATCCACGCCGACGACCAGGAGCCCCTGCGGCGGAGGCGCCAGGGGATCGGAGGCCTCCCAGAGCTTGCGGTAGACGACCAGCCAGCGGTCGAAGAGGTAGACGACCTGCAGCTCGAAGTCGTCGGGCGTGAGCGGCGAGGGGCCGAGGTCGAACCGGCTCCGCACGACGTCCTCGTAGATCGCCCGCCGCGCCGCCTCGCTGAACCGCTCCAGATCCACCCGCAGCGCCAGGCCCTCGTCCTCGGCCCGGGAACGCCGCGCCGCCTCCCAGTCCGCCCGCAACCGCTCCGGAGTCGCCGCGGCCGCCGTCTCCAGCCGCTCGATCAACGGCGCGAGGTCGAGCGCCAGCCCTTCCAGCGCCACCGCCAGCTCCGCCTCCGGCGTGAAGGGCGCCTCCAGATCCAGCATCGCATCCGCCACGTCCGGCAACCGCCGCCGCAAACCGGCGCTCCGTTCCCGGACCTCCCGCAGACTGTCCAGAATCCGCTCCATCTCTTCCATATCCAACGAGCTCATCGCCATCTTCTCCCCCGAGATGCCGGCGTAACCGTCTTTCGCAACGGGCGCCGATGCCGATTTATACCTGGTAATGGCTGAAAGTGTCAAGCGATGCCAAAAAGGGATTCTTCTCCATACCCGATTCGGAAGTGGTATGCTGGGCCTCCAAATGACGCCAGAAACGCAGCACCTCCTGAACGTGCTCCGGTCCGCGGTCCGCGTCCTGGGCTACACCTTCAACGACGTCGCGGAGAAGCTGGGAGTGGGGAGCGGCTATCTCAGCCGGCTCTTCGCGGGGAAGATCGAGCTGAAGGTCGACCACGTCGTCAACATCGCCCGGGCGATCGGCTTCGAGCCTGAGGAGATCCTGCACCTGGCCTACCCGCGGGTGCGGGAGCCGCAGAGCGTGGCGGCGCAGCAGTACCAGACGCTCATCCTGGGCGGCAAGCCCTCCTCCTCCAGCGCCCCCCAGGACGGCGCCCGGTCGGTCGAGGCTGCCGGCGAGGCGTCCGGCGACATCGACGCCGCCGTGGCGCGCGCCCTCCAGAAGCTCCTCGCTCCCGCGGCGGCGGCGCCGCCTGCTCCTTCGGAAGAGGACCTGGAGAAGATGGTGGAACGGATGATCCAGAAATTCTTCGCCCGGCTCGGCCAGGGGCAGCAGGCCCAGAGCGGGTAGGAACGTCTCCCCGGAGATCCGCGGCCCCGCCCGGGCATCAATGCCCGGGCTACGCCCCAAACGAGAAGCCGGCTGAAGCCGGCTCACAATACATTGTCTCCCAGGAGCCGGCTTCAGCCGGCTTTTCGTTTCCAATGTAGCCCGGGCATTGATGCCCGGGCGGCGGGTAGCTACAGCGGCCAGGGATCGAACCGGGCGTTGGGATCGCGCTCCAGGCGGCGGAGGAAGGCGGCCACCTCCTCGGCCATCCGGGCCGTCGCCCGGCCCATCCGGATCACGTGGAACAGGACGAGCACCGCCGCCAGGGCCTCACGCTTGATCCGCAGCGCCTTGAACACCTTGTGGGCCGCAAGGACGACCTCCGCCGCCTCGTCAGAGCGGTCCAACGCGAGGAGCGCCGCCGCGAGATCGAGACCCACGATCGAGGCGAGGTAGGGGCGCTCCAGGGCCTCAAATTCCTGCTTCGCTTCCCGGAAGATCTCTTCGGCCCGGTCCGGCCTCCCCAGGCCGGCCTCGATCCGGCCTCCAAGCTCCTGCAGCCGAGCCCTGTTCACCCGACCGTTGTCTCTACTCAATATCTCGGTGTTGAGGAACCGGAACCTCCGCGCCTCGTCGAAACGGCCGCAATCGATGATGAAGAGGAGTCGGTTGTGGATTGCCGTTTGAACGAGCTCTGGCTCCTGCGCAGGGTCCACCCGGGAGAGCCCCTCCTCCAGCAGATGGAGAGCCTGCTCGGGATGGCCGGAATAGCCCACGTAGAGCCCCCGCTGGATCATGGCCCGGCCGGCTAAGTGACGGTCGCCGCGCGCCTCGTGGTATTCGGAGAGGGTGAGGAAATAGATGGCGGCGATGTCGAAACGCCGGCGAGCGGCGGCCAGCGAAGCCTCGAGATCCAGCAGGTGCATTTTCAGGCTCTCGTCTCCGGTGCCCAGCTCCAGGGTGCGCCCCGCCTCCTCCAGCTTCGCTTCCGCCGCGTCGAGCTGGTCCAGCACGCGGTAGGCGTTGCCCAGCTCCGCCTGCGCCCGCCCCAGGAGGTCGAGGACCCGTTCGCGGCCCAGGACGCGGGCGTCGAGGTCCTTCGCGCACTGCACGGCCATCATCGCGTACCGCACCATCTCGCCGGGATCCTCGTAGCGGAGCGACCAGCTCTTGGCGAGCAGAGCTTCCAGCTTCTCGACGTCGGCCTTGCCCTTCCGGGGCAGTCCCCGGGGGACCGCCGAGCTCTTCGCAGGAAGCCGGGCGGCGATCTCCTGGATCCGCGCCTTCTCGCGGCGGTGCTCGCGCTCCAAGCCCTTCACGGAGCGCCAGGCCCGTTCGATGGCGTCGTCGTAGGCGGAGCCGTCCTGGCCTCCGAGCAGGAGGTCGATCTCCGAGGAGCAGCGCTCGCACCGGCTCAGCAGGTGCCGCACCAGCGCACGGCGCTCCTCCGCGGAAAGGTCTCCACGCAGGAAGGCGGACAGCTCGTCACGGCTGGGGTGCTCGCCCAAGGTTTGTCCTCCAGAACGCACCCGCATTCTCTCACAGGCGGAATCAGAGAACGACCCCCTCCGTCACATCGCCGTCCAATCAGGCCTAGCCGCCGTTGGGATCTACACCCGCGCCTTCGTCCGCCGGCGTCGAGCCGGTCGTCGAGCCCGTTCCCAGGCTGTGCCCCCCGTTGGGGTCAATCCCCATTCCTTCCTTGGCCATCGTCGAGCGCCCCGCCCGCCCCTGAGGCGTCGCCGCCGGCGCCGCCCACCCACCCGTGAGCCAGTGCCAGGCGCGCAGGAGCAGCCCGGATGCCGGGTCCCATCCGCCCAGGCTCGCCGCGTGGGCCGGCGGAGCGAGCGCCAGCGCGAGAGCGAGCGCTGCCGCCGCGATCCCTCCTCGATGAATTCTGCGAGACATCCTCGGCCTCCTCTCCTTGATCGTGGGCGGCGCGGCGCCATCATGGCCCCGTCGCCCACGGACGCAACGTCCTTCCAGGACAGTGCCTCAAGTCTGGCAGAAAGTCAGGGATTCTCACCCCTTCCGGAAGGCGGTCTCCCCTGCTTCGCGGCTTTCCGCGATGCCGCTCCTCGCTCGATCGCTTGCAGAGATGAAACTTGAGGGTATGCACGCGACGGCGCGCCGGAATGCGATATCCAGGCTAAAAGAGGCCAATCGAAGAATAAAAATGCAGAAAAAGCTAGACAGAGATCAAGTTGCCGTAGTAGCCTCTGCGTCGCTGAATCGGAGGCGAAAATGATGAATGAGCCTATGGATGCAGGAATTGCATCAGAGAAAGAAGGGCCCGTCCGTCCGCGAGACCTCCTGCAAGCGGTAGGCCGCCGGATCGTCCGCGAGCGGAAGCGGCGGGGGTGGTCCCAGGGGGACCTCGCCCGGCGTCTGGGGGTCAAGCGGGAGCGGATGGGCAACTGGGAGCGGGGGGAGAACGCGCCGCGGCTCGAGGAGCTGGCGCTGCTGGGCCAGATCCTCCGGCTCTCGCTCGACGAGCTGGTGTACGGCCGGAAGCGCGGCCGGCGGCTGACCGAAGACGAGCTTCGCCGCGGAGAGCAGTGCCTCGCCGGCCTCGTCGAGCTGCTCGGAGCGGCGCCCGGAGGCCCCCCGGCCGGCGAGGAATCCTGAGAACGGCCTTTCCGTGGCCATGAAGGCCCGGAATTACCAAGGAGGTAGTCGTATGGCAACGCAACAGCAGTCGACGTCCCCGATGGGCTCCGCGCCCGGCCTGCTCCGGCTCCCGCGCCGGGGCTCGAAGCTCAAACCGGAACGGGTTCAGGAGTACCTCAAGACGATGCCCGGCTGGCGGCTGATGCCGGGCGACTCGGCGATCGGCCGGGTGCGGGATTTCGCCACCGCGGAAGCGGCGGCGGCGTGGGTCCACTTCGTGGCCGAGCTGGCGCGCCAGCAGAACCACGCGTACACGCTCGAACGGTCCGGCAACCGGATCGCCGTCACGCTGTACGAGGACGGCCGGTCCGGCCGCGCGAGCGGAGTGACGATGGCCGTCCTCGTGACGGGCAAGGCCCTCGGCTGATGGTCAGCCGGGGGAAACCACGACCAACCAATAGAAAGGAACCGAGACATGGGAACCACCAATTCGTTCGCGGACCTGATGCTCGAGTGGAAGAAGGTGCTCGACGCCTGCGCCGACAACGCGGCGGCGCTGACCACGGCGGAGCCCCAGCGGGCGCTGGTCGAAAAGCTGTTGAAGGAGGCGCAGGACCTCAAGGCGCAGCAGGATTCGCGCACCGCGTCCAAGCAGGCGACCGTCCAGGACCTCAAAGCCCTGCTCCACGACGGCCGGGAGGCCGTGCGGCGTCTGAAGGCCATGGTGAAGGCCACTCTGGGCACCAACAAGGAGATCCTCGTCCAGTTCGGCATCGCGCCCATCCGGAAGAGGAGCAAGAAAAAGACGGCGGTGAAGCCGCCGCCGGAGACTCCGCCGCCCCCGGCCGGTACGCCGGGCGGTACCCCGGCCGGCCCTACGGCCAGCCCTCAGAAGCACGGCGAGACCCAATAAACGTTGGAACCGAAAAGGAGATACGACATGAGCAACAATTCAAAGCAGAGCATCCTCTCCACCTGGGACCAGGTTCTGGCGGCCGCGCAGGCCAACGAGGAGGACCTCGCGATCGTCGCGGAGCCGCGGGCGCGGCTGGCGGAGAGCGTGGAGCGCCTCCGGATCCTGCTCTGCCAGAAGGCCCGGCTGCGGTCGGAGGCACAGTTGACGACGCAGCAGATCCGGCCGCGGGAAGTCGCGGGACCGCCCCGGCGCAGGCTGTGACGAGGCAGGGGCTCCCCGGAATCCCATCGCACCGTGAAGTAGCGAGTAGGCCTTGACCGCCGGGGGCGTGTGGTAGCACGCCCCCGGTGTTTCCAGGGAGTCGACCGCGATCCTACCGCAACGAGGGGAAACATTCCACCGGACGCAACAGCTTCGGCGAAGGTCACGGCCCCCGCGGAGCTCGATGGCCGCAATGAGCCAGGCGGGGTCTTTAGCTCTACTTTGTCAGATTCCGAGCGCCCGCCCCGCCCGGGCATGAATGCCCGGGCTACGCTTCAACCGAAAAGCCGGGTGAACCCGGCTCCTGGAGGAGCGGCTCTGACTTCGGAGCCGGCTTCAGCCGGCTTTTCGTTTCCCACGTAGCCCGGGCATTCATGCCCGGGCGGGCGGGCCGGACAATCTGACAAAGTAGAGTTAGGCGCTTACGGCGTCGCAATCCCACCTGACTGATCTGGTCACGGGCCGGTGAGTGCCGCCCCTTCGGGGCTGGCTTTTGAGACACCCTCTGAGATCTACAAAGTATCCTGGAAGCGGAGATCCGGCTCGTACCGGGCCTTGCGGAGGTACTCCTTGACCCGGGCCACGACCTCGACCTCCGCCCGCTCGGCCTCCACCGCCCGCTGGAAGAAGCCGATC
Organism: Acidobacteriota bacterium; assembly: GCA_003223675.1. Classification (GTDB taxonomy): domain Bacteria; phylum Acidobacteriota; class Thermoanaerobaculia; order Multivoradales; family UBA5704; genus DATARR01. Next base: position 1,971 of record QHVW01000869.1, on the reverse strand, counting down.
GCGATTAGGGCCTCACTGTGGATATGCCGGGAGGTGAAGACCGGCACCAGCTCAGCGGCCAGCCGCTTCAGCTCCGCGGACCGTCCCTGCTCGGCATAGAGGAGAGCGAGCTCCAGTGCGACCAGCGCCGTGTCATAGGGGATACCTTCTGCCAGGAAGCCGTCGCGCGCCACCAGGAAGAGCGCCTCGGCCTCCGCCGTCTGCCCCAGCCCGCGGGCGATCCTCCCCTGGATCCACGTGCAGCGGTTCTGCGTCCAGGCGTCCGGGAAGGCACGGTAGAGAGGCAGCGCCTCGCGGAAGGCCCGCTGTGCTGCCAGAAAATGCCTCAGGTTCGTCAGCCCAGTGATCAGATTGTGCTTGGCGCTCAGAAGAAGACGGGGCTCTGCCTCCGGCTCAATCAGCCTCATCGCCCGGTACAGCACGGGAATACTCTCCTCCGATCTTCCGGAATACAGGAGGACCACCGACTGATTAACCAAGGATCTCCCCGCCCGGTGATCATCCCGGAGCTCTGAGAAGATGGAAATCGCTCTCTTCAGGAGCCTCAAGGCATTAGGGAATCGGTACTGATGCCTCCGCAGAGACGCCTCCAGATCCAGGAAGACGGCAAGCTCGAAGAGATCTCCCGTCCCGCATTCGAGATGTTTCCGGCCTTGATGGAAGGCGACGTCCGCGCCCTGGAGATCCGACTGGATCCGGCGGGCGTTGCCGATGTGAGACCAGGCGCGGGCCCTCATATCGTGCAGCCGTTCCGCGCCGTAGCGATCCGTATCCGCGAGGTCGGCGACCTTCAGGGCCAACCGGCCCAACTCTTCTCCATGCTTGGGATTTTGGATACTCGTCTCAAGGCACCGGTCGATCAGGAGCTCGAGAAGGCCCCAGGTGCGGAAACGCCAGGTGTTCTGCAGGAGCATTTCACGCTGCTCTGCAGTGCGCTCCATCAACGCCTGGAGAAGACGCGGCGCCTCATCTCTCTCCAACCGCAGGAGATGGGCCCATCTGACGATCAGGCCCTGGCTCCGCTCGAACGCTTTGTCATAGCTTGTGGACCGGGGCGGCCGGAACCGTATTACCCCGGGATGAAACCTCTCGATGCCCCCTCCTCTGGATGACATCTGGTAGATCCCTCGCCGGGATTTTCCGCCTTTTCGTTCTATACGACAAGCGGGGATGAATTGGACGCAGGGAAGGACGCCAGCTCGGATAGCCGGCGTCGAGCCCTCCGCTGAGGCTATCTCCCAACGGGCATCGGGTCAGGGTGAGATCCCCTTCCCTTGGGAGTCAAGGTCGGAGATTTGGCGCCGTTGGGGTCCATTCCCTCCCCTTCTTTGGTGCCAATCCCTGTCCACTGCCAAATCGGCAGTTGCCAGACCTGCGCCCACAGGCTGACCGCCGGCGCCTGGATGTGGAGCGGGCGCGCCTGGACGGCGCCGGACGTCAGCAGGATCAGGAGGGCGGGGACGACAACGCAACGCAATCTTCGAAACATGAGCATCTCCTCTCCGGCAGGCCTTTCGCCGCATCACCATTGATGCGAGTCGGGGCCGCTGGTAAAAGGGTGCGCTTTTTGCGTCGCAAGGGGAAGAAAGACCGGAAAGGTGGAAGCCCTGGCGAGGTCCCCAGGGCTTCCGGTGAAGAAAAAGAGGATCAGTAGCGGACGGTGCCCGAAGCCGGCGCGCCGACGCCGACCGCGGTCTGCACGTTCAGGTACTCCTGGACGACGTTCGGCAGATTCTGCTCCAGCCAGTTGGCCATGTCCTGCTCGTCGCGGAGGATGGCCTCGCAGACCTGCACCACCTGGTTCTCGCCCAGCAGGCGGGCCGCCGTGATGAGCGCCCGGTAGGAGGCGATCTCGAAGTGCTCCGCCGCGTAGTCGGAGAGGGCGTTCTTCACCAGTTCGTCCGGCGAGGCGCCAGTCGAGCGCCCCTGGAAGAAGCCGGAGACCGCGCCCAGGGCGGTCTTCACCGTCGA
>QHVW01001018.1 GCA_003223675.1 Acidobacteriota bacterium | reverse complement strand
TTGCGCGGATCGGCGTGCTCGTAGAGGTGGGTGCCGTCGAAGAAGGCGAGGCCGTGCTCGTCGCCCGGGAAGTGCGAGGGGACCCAATCGAGGATCACGCCGATCCCCTGCTGATGGAGATGATCGATCAGATACATGAGGTCCTGCGGCGTGCCGTAGCGGCTGGTGGGCGCGAAATAGCCGAGCGATTGATAACCCCAGGAACCGTAGAACGGGTGCTCCATGACGGGGAGCATCTCGACGTGGGTGAAGCCCAGGCGCTTGACGTGATCGGCGAGAAGCGGCGCCATCTCGCGATAGGTGAGAAAGCGGTCCCCATGCCTTCGCCAGGAGCCGAGATGGACCTCGTAGATCGACACCGGCGCGGTGAGCGACTGCTTGTCGCCCCGCGCCAGCAGCCAGTCGGCGTCCCACCAGTCGTATTCGAGATCCCAGACGACCGAGGCGCGCGCCGGCGGCGTCTCGGCGAAGAAGGCGAAGGGGTCGGCCTTGTCGGCGCGATAGCCGCGGTAGCGGGAGACGACGTGGTACTTGTATCTCACCCCGGGCGTGACGTCCGGCACGAACGCCTCCCAGATGCCCGTTTGAGCGCGCAGGGCCATCGGGGTCGCCCGCTTGTCCCAGCCGTTGAAATCGCCGATCACCGAGACCGACTCCGCGTCCGGCGCCCAGACGGCGAACCAGGTCCCCTGGCGGCCGCCGTCGTCGCCGGGGTGGGCGCCCAATTTTTCAAAGAGCCGGTAGTGGGTGCCCTCGTTGAAGAGATAGAGATCGTGATCGGTGATCGGACTGGGCATGCTCAACCTCTCTGCTTCCGCAATTCATCCACCCTTTTGAGAGGCTCGACCACGTCCGCGCGCGTCGAGAATTCCTCGAACGAAAACCTTGCTTTCCGCCGCCAGTTGAACCGTTCGTCGTGGGTTCCCGGCACGTTCTGGGGCTCGGTCTCCTGCCAGAGATCCTCCAGATTCACCTGCACCATGCGCGCCGGGCTCGTGGCCAGATGGTCCAGCCGCCGGTGCAGGAGCTCCAGATCGGTGGCGGCCCCCCTCCCCCGCTGCTCCGGCGGCAGCTCCTCCTCCATGGCGTGGCGGATCGACCCGCGCCGCTCCTTCTCCTGGTGGGCCTGCTCGGGGGTGAAGAAGCCGAGGCTCTGGAGGTCGTCCACGTCCTTGTGCTGCAGGAACCCCTCGAAGGTCGGCATGTCGTGGGTGTTGAGGCTCGCCACGCAGCGGACCGGCGGCGGCCGCAGACCCTGGCTGCCCGGATTGAGCTCGTACTGCACCACGTACATGCCGAGCACCTCGTGGTGGTCCATGGCCTCGTAGACCTCGGGCGGCACCGTGCCCAGGTTCTCGCCGACCACGATCGCGCGATGGCGATGGCTCTCGATCGTGAGCACGGCGTACAGCTCCTCGGCCGGATAGCGCACGTAGACGCCGGCCGCGGCGCCCATGCCCTGCGGCACCCAGAAAAGCCGGTGGAGCTGCATCACGTGGTCGAGACGCAGGATGCCCGCGTGCTGGAGGTGATGGCGCAGGCAATCGATCAGATGGTCATAGCCGCGCTCGCGCAGGCGCTCCGGCTGGAGCGGCGGGAATCCCCACTCCTGCCCCTTGGTGAAGAAGGAGTCGGGCGGCGCGCCGGCCGAGGCCCCTTCCGCGAACAGGTCACGGTGGCGCCAGACGTCGTAGCCGCCGCCGTGGACCCCCACCGGCAGGTCCAGGTAGAGCCCTCCTCGTCGTAATCGGCGGACGCGAGGAGCCCCTCCCGCAGCCGCTGGGGCCAGCTCTGCCAGGATTCCCCGCGGCGGTCCCCCACGGCGCGGAAGGCGGCGTAATCCTCCAGGCCGGGCTTGCCGGTCACGAAGCGCTCGAAATCCCCTTGCCGGTCCCCCGGATGGGCGAAGAAGCGCTGCGCCAGCTCCTCCATCACCCGCCGCTTGAGGGACGCCAGCCGCGCGTAGTCGACCTTCGGCGCGGCCCGCAGCACCTCGACCTCGCGCAGGAAGTCGGGCGATTCGATCAGCCGCCGGGCCGGCAGGCATTCCTCCATCTCCGGCAGGCGGCGGGGATCGACGTACAGCTCGTTCCAGAACAGGCGCGACGCCGGAGCGTAGGGGCTGGGCTCGAACGGCTCGTCGAGGAACGTGGCGAGCAGCGGCAGCGTGGCCACGAGACCGCCGCCCAGCCCCGAGGTCCACTCGGCGAGCGTCTCCAGATCGGAGAAGTCGCCCGCCCCCCAGCTCCGCGAGGTGCGCAGGGCATAGAGCGGCAGGAAGAGGCCCCAGAGCGGCCTGGTCTCTTCTCCGGGGGGACCGGCGAAGCACCGGGTGGGCGCGGAGAGGATCAGCGACTCCGACGCGCGGCCGCCGGTCTCCACCGTGAGCCGGTGATAGCCGGGGGGCAGGGGCTCCGCGAGCGTGAGCCGCCGGCCGGGGCGCGACGAGCCCTCCCGCGGCGCGACCTCCGGGAGGCTCTGGAGATCCACCATCTGGGCCCGCCGCTCGCCGCTTTCGAGGTCGAGGTGATAGGCGAGCGAGCCGCCGCCGCCGGCCGGGCGCAGCTCGATCGACGGCGCGTGCCCGTCCCAGGCCACGGTCACCGGCTCGATCACGCGGCGGTCGAGCTCCTCCCACCGCTCGCGGAGCGCCTCCGGCACGTCCGCCATCCCTTCGACGGGGGCCTGGAGGGAGCGCAGCACGGCGAGCAGGGACTCGGGCCCCGCCTCGACGTACCGGCCCATGGCATCGTGATAGGAGGTCTGGACCCCGTAGAGCCGGGCCAGCGTCGCCAGGTCTTCGCGTTCGTTCGCCAAATCGTTCTACCCCTCTCCCTCCAGGATCTGGCGGATCCCCCGCAACGGGATCCGCAGCCAGTCGGGTCGGTTGTCGAGCTCGTAGCCCATCTCTTGGATCGCCTTCTCCAGCAGGTAGCTGTCGAGCAGTACCTGCCGCTCCTCGCGCGACGCCGGCAGGAAGGCCGCCCCCTGCGCCCGCCGCAGGTAGGCTTGCAGGAATGCCGCGGAGACCCAGCGCTCCCAGTAGAGCGCCCACCCCTCCAGCTCC
>QHVW01001017.1:2153-4060 GCA_003223675.1 Acidobacteriota bacterium | reverse complement strand
ATGGCATGCTCGTCAGGGTCGGCGTCCTCGCCTTTGCGGCGAGCGTGGTGCTGCTGGGTCCGGTCGTACCAGGTGCCGGTGAGCGGCGCGCCGTCCGCGAGCTGGCGGATGCAGTGGAGACCCGGCCATTCCCGGAGGTGGGCGACAAGATTTTCTTTAACGCCGTGCCCGAGTACGTACCGGAATCTCGCGACTTGCGCCTCCTCCTCATCGCTGATCGGGATCGGTTGGTAGCGTTTCTCCCAGATCTTCCCCGTCCAGCCCGTGAGCCGGGCCACCTCTCTGGCCAGGTTCGAATTGAAGTAGCCGGCGAATTCCGACAACCGTTTCGCGTCCTTCGTCCAGGCGATGAGGTGGTAGTGGTTCGACAACAGGCTGTAGCCGATCAGCTCGACCGGATAGAGCCGCTGGGCCCTGCCGAGGATACCCGCGGCGATGTCGTTGAGCTCCGGGCTGGGCCGGAGCAGCAAGCGTCCCTGCAAGGTCCGGCAGGTGACCTCGAACAGGGCGCCTCCATCGGGGACGTAGCGGAGTTTTCTTCCCATACACCCACAGAAAACGTAAAATCTGGTCGCTTTTGACAAACCCTTTGTTCCCAGAGACTTACAGAGGGTTTTTCGGGGGGTTGGGGAAAAAGCCTGGCTGGAAGGCCGGCGGGGACGCCGGCGGTCCCAGGGGAGCATGCCCACGCCGGAGAAGGGTGCCCGGCACCGGGCTCAGGCTCCCGCGCGCGAAAGGTGCCAGCCTCCTGGAAGCTGAGCTGTGAGCGGCTCGCCGTCCGTGAGCTGGTGGATGCAGTGGAGACCCGGCCAGCGTTGTCGCACTCGACTTTTGGTAAGATCCGGTCATGGACCCACGGGACGACAGGGCCACGGACCCAGAGATGGAAGGGATCCCTACCGACTACGATCAGTTGGAGGTGTCGGAGTGGGGGCTGGACTGGAGCGATGTCATTCAGATCCGCGACAAGCTCAAGCTGACGCCGACGGAGCGTCTGAAGGCCGCCCAGGATTTCATCAACACTGTTATCCGGATCCGCGCACAGAATGGCTACCGAGCTCCGGTTTGACGAGGTCCTCAGGGTATTGGCGCGCAACCAGGTGGAGTTCATCCTTGTTGGGGGTGTCGCCGCGATTCTTCAGGGATCTCCTCTCACCACCGAAGATGTGGATGTCGTCTACCTTGCTTCCGAGCAGAACAATATCTGCCTGGTCAAGGCGCTGGGAGAGTTGGAGGCGCACTACTTCGGGCTCGCAACGAAATAACCTGTTCAGCCCAAGCATCAGGGCCCCTTTACGGCTCGGCCCTGAAGAGGCACGGGTGAGACACTTATCTCGTGACGAGCCCTTCGATCCCGCGGGCCGGCAAATCGAGCCCAACGCTTCCCGGCTGGCCTCCATGAGAGTGCACCTCCTGAATACAAACTGTGGACGTGTCGATGTCTTTCGTACGGTGGGCAAGGATCTCGCCACGGACTCCTCCGCGATCCCGCGATGTTCGCCACAGTCACGATTGACCCTGAGGTTCACACGCTGGTCTGGCCTAACGGAGCGGATTTCGATCCGGCGGTTCTGCATAATTGGTCCCAGCACGAGCCAGCTAGACGCGAGATCGGTTTGAGGCCCGAAGGGGCCGCTCTGACTTAGCCCAGGGCATCGCCCTGGGTGAGAGACGGAAGGTCCACACCCGAGGCGGCCTGAAAGGCCGCGCTAGGAAACGCGGCGCTGCGCCATTGGCAGCGGCGCCTCAGCGCATGTTACGATCCCTCTGCGCCAAGCGGCTGCGCAGCGATCTCTCAAGTCGAACCGGCGCGGGCGGTCCACGGGGCCCGGCACCGGGAGTGAGTCTTCAACGGAGGAAACGCCGATGATCCTGCCGAAGTATACCTATTTGATCTCGAACCGCGA
>QHVW01001017.1:0-1992 GCA_003223675.1 Acidobacteriota bacterium | reverse complement strand
GAGAGCTACGGCCTGCTGCTGAGCAGCGTGGGGTTCGACCGCGGCATCCTGGTCGGCGTGAGCTGGCCCTCGAACACCTGGACCTACGGCGGCGCGCAGACGAACGCGGCGGCCTCGAAGGCCCTCCTGAGCGCGTGCGGCCAGGTCGTGACCCGGCTCCGGGCGCATGCCGGCCGGCCGGTGCGCGCGACCCTCTTCTGCCACTCGATGGGCAACTACCTCCTGAGCACGTCGCTGGTCAACGGGGCGACTCTCCCCCCGATCGACTCGATCTTCCTGCTGGCGGCCGACGTCGACTACGCCCTCTGGGATCCGAAGAGCACGAGCTACCCGCAGGGCGTGGCGGTCGCGAAGGCGGCCCGGCACCTGTACGTGCTCTACACCCCGAACGACACGGTGCTGGGCGACTCGGGCTGGGTGAACTGGGTGTACCGCCTCGGGTACTACGGCGCGAAGTCCGTGGCGCAGCTCCCGAAGAACGTCTCTCAGATCGACTACTCGGCCTGGGGCAACGACCCGTATTGTCTCGATTACGTGCCGTATTCGTACTACAACACCCTGGCAGGCACGGGGGCGCTCATCCACTCCAGCTCGAAGTTCGTCCCGGACCTCATCTCGTTCCAGAACCACGCTTTGCGGAACCTCCCGCAGAGCTCGCTCGACGTTCCGGCGGCCCGCGATCTGGCGCGGCTCGTGAGCCTCGTCTCCGTCCCCTGGACGCCGGGCAAGCCCGCCGCCAGGAAGAGAGCGCCTGCGACGAAGGCGCCGGGTGGGTGAAAGGTGCCAGCCGTCTGGGTAAGCGCCCACTATCTTCAGATCGGCACGGCGCGCAGATCCAGGTCCGGCATGGGGTAGTGGCGAGGGTTGCAGGTATTCGTGCCAGTCCCCGGAGATCGGCCAGGCGTCCTTCCCCGAGATCCAAACGGCGGCTCCGGGGAAGGGAAGGAGAGGGGCTGCCCTTACGGGATCTGACAGGTATCGCAGAGGGTGATGCAGTGCTGCTCGTCGGTTCCGGAATCGTGGCAAACCTGGTAGTTCTTTTCCAGGGCTCCCGGCCTGCCGGGTTTGCTCGACAGCCCGGCGTAGAAGTTCGAGGTGCCGGGCAGATAGGTGTCGGCGACGCCGTCGCCATCGGTGTCAACCTTTACGAAGCCAGTGGGCACCGGCGTGACCGCCTTGGCCCGCCATGGGTAGGCGGTATTCGCCGGGAACCGCACTTCCAGCGGCAGCTCGAGAGCCTCGCGGCTGACCCCGCCGACCGGCGTGAAGCTCAGCTTCACATTGAGCCAGAGCGGACCGGAGTAGGTCCCGCCGTTCTCGTTCTCCCGGCGGATGACCATCTGCGTGATCGGCTGAGCTCCGTCGAGCCGCACAGTGGCCTCGAACTTCCCGCACCCGGTTTCGAGCGGCGTCACGCTCTTGAGCGACAGGGCCCGGACCTGCGTCCGGGTCAAGGCCACGCCCCGCTTGTTGAACACCGCGTCATCCAGCCGCTGGACGATGGTGTCGGTCGCTCCCAGAGCCTTGGGAGTATTGGTCACGACGGGCACTCCTTGGAATGCTACCTTGGCGGTGAAAGGCGCCGAGCCGGCGCAGAAGAATCCGGCAGGGATCGGGGTCCGGGCAAAATCGACGAACGTAGAGCCGTCCCCCCTCGTCTGCCAGGCGTCGATCCCGTTCTGGATGGCCCGGTCCGCCGCGAACGCAGACGCGGCCAGGCTGGAGATCAGGAGCACCATTCCAAGCACACGCACTCGCATAGGCACACCTCCTTGAGAATTAGGTTCCACATCTACTGGTGCACTGAAGAGCCAAATGCGCGCCCGCCGTATGTCCCGGCAGGAAGACCCTGAGGAGTCCCGCAGGAGGATTCGCAGCCTGACCCAAGAATACCGGTGATCGCTTTTTCCTCCTCTTCTCGCTTGTAGGGTGAGCCGCTCGGAGCTCCCTCTGGGCGGTCTGCCCGCTTTCAAAGGAGGAATCCATGAGGCT
>QHVW01000868.1 GCA_003223675.1 Acidobacteriota bacterium | reverse complement strand
GCCGGTCTGCTCCCAGATCTCGGGGCCGGTGCCGCGGTAGTGGGCCCGCCAGTTCTCGGGGTTCGAGTACTGGTCCAGATAGACCCAGCGCTCCGGCTCCCCGGCCACCAGCCGCCGCGCCTCCAGGATGGCGCCGTCGCTGCCGGACATCGGATCGGTGATCCGCAACTCGGCTCCATAGGCGCGCAGGATCTTCTTCCGCTCCGGGCTGGCGCTGTCCGGCAGGCAGAGGGTGACCGGCACTCCCATCGCCGCGCCGATCATCGCGTAGGCGATCCCGGTGTTGCCGGAGGTGGCGTCGAGCAGCCGTTTCCCCTCGGCGAGCAGGCCCCGGCGTTCGGCGTCGAGCATCATCGCGAGCGCCGGCCGGTCCTTCACCGAGCCGCCCGGATTGGCGAATTCCGCCTTGGCGAACAGCCGCACCTCGTCCCGCCCGGTCAGCTCCGAGAGGTCGATCAGGGGGGTGTTGCCGATCAGCTCCAGCAGGCGCACGGGCCGCCGGCGGTCGAGGGTGGGAGAGAGGGTCTCCAGGGTGGATGGGATCGTCGCGCGCATGGTCCGGTCCGTCCGCTCAAGCTAGCAGACGGGGTCAAAGCTGTAAAGATGATGTTTCGAGTCACGAATTCCCGACGGCCACCCTCTCCAGCAGGAGAGCCGTCCAGTCGTCCTCCAGGGAGGCCTGCGTGGCGGTCCGCACCCGCTCGAGGAGCGCGTCGATCCAGGCCAGCGGGGTGGGAGCTTCCGGGCTCGAGGCCATCAGGTCGGCCAGGGCGGAATACCCCAGCGGCTCGCCATTCGAAGTCGGGGCTTCGGCGAGGCCGTCGGTGAGCATCAGGATGCGGTCCCCGGGTTGGAGGGGGATTTCGAGACCCTCGTAGGGGACCTCGCGCCGCGCTCCCAGGGGAAGGCGAGGTCCGGAGACGGCGAGCGGGAGAGGAGGCTCCCCCGTCCGGAGCAGATAGGGATCGGGGAGGCCGGCGTTGACGAGGGTGGCCGTCCCCTGCTCCGGATCGTAGCGGACAAAAGCTAAAGCTACGAACTCGCGGGGGGAGAGCTCGGCGGCCAGGGTCCGGTTGAGCTCGCGCAGGGTCTCCTCCGCGGGGCGGTCGGCGGCGAGGAGCGGCAGCCGGGCCTTGGCCGAAGCCATGATCAGGCTGGCGGCCATCCCCTTGCCGGCCACGTCCGCCACGGTCAGGCCGACGGCGCCGTCCGCCAGCCGGAAGACGTCGTAGAAATCGCCGGCCACAACCCGGGCGGCGAGGTTGCGGGCCGCCACGCGGTACCCCTCCCCCGCGATCTCGGGCGGCGGCAGCAGCCGGCTCTGGAGATCGCGGGCGAGCTGCAGCTCCCGCTCGGCGAATTCGGTCTCCTTCAGCCGGGCCACGCTCGCGGCGAGGCGCGCCTGCATGCGCTCGAAGCTGACGAAGGCGAGGCCGATGACGATGGCGAGGGCCACGGCGATGCCGATGGAGATCAGGTTGACCCGGGAGAAGACCGGGATTCCGAGGCCGAAGAGGGCGTTGAGCAGGAGGCCCGTCAGGACCCAGGCCAGGGCTCCGCTGAGGGAGAACAGGGCAACGTAGGCGGCGGCCCGCCGTCCTCCTTCCAGGGGCTCCAAACGGCTGTGGACGATCCAGCCCAGGCCCCGCGAGATGACGGAGATCCCCAGACCGACGAAGAGGCCGTAGACCATCGAGATCCAGCGCTCCCCCGGGCGGTCGCCGATCGCCAGGAGGCACCCCACGCCGAAACCGATCGCCGCCGGCAGGACCAGGTGCCGGATCTGCGCGCGCCAGGAGAACGGGGTGGGAGTCGCCATGTATCCTATACGGTGCCTGGGCTCCCGGGTTCCGATGAGGAGGGAGGGATCATGAACGACGCACCCCACACCGGGCCGGACCGCGTCCCCCCGGGTCAGTACACGACCGACAAGTGGCCGATCCTCACCTACGGCGGCACGCCGAGGGTCGATCCCGAGACGTGGACGTTCAGGATCTCCGGCCTGGTGGCGGCGGAGCGCGTTTTTTCCTGGCAGGAATTCCAGGCCCTCCCCCGGGTGCGGATCACGGCCGACTTCCACTGCGTGACCCGCTTCTCCACCCTGGACAACGCCTGGGAGGGGGTGGCGACGCGGGAGCTCCTGCGCCACGTGCAGGCCGGCCCCGAGGCCTCGCACGTCCTGGTCCACTGCTACGGCGGGTATACGACCAACCTGCCGCTGGAGGACTTCCTCTCCGAGCGGGCCCTCCTGGCGGACCGGCACAACGGCAAGCCGCTGCCCATCGACCACGGCGGACCGGTGCGGCTGGTGGTCCCCCACCTCTACGCCTGGAAGAGCGCCAAGTGGGTGAACGGCGTCGAGCTGCTCTCGGAGGACCGCCGGGGGTTCTGGGAGGAGAACGGCTACCACACCTACGGCGATCCCTGGCAAGAGGAGCGCTTCAGCTCTCAGGAGACCCGCGAGGCCTATCAGGTGCGGCGGCGCGCCAAGGAGCTGGGGCTGGTGCCGAAAGATTGACGCTTATTGCAACGGGGGCACCGGCACCACCAGCGAGGCCACGATCGAGGCCACCGTCGCCGCCAGGCAGAGGATCGCCGCCACGGCGTGGTTGCCCGACTCCGGCTTGCGGGGATCGAGCAGGAGCCCCGCCAGGAAGCCGCCCGCGAAGCCGCCGAGGTGGGCCCAGTTGTCCACCCGGGGGATCAGAAATCCGAAGACGATCATGTAGATCGCGTAGCTCCAGGCCATCCTCCCCACCACGCCGCTGCCCATGCGCCGCCCGTAGTACACCATGGCTCCGAGCAGCCCCAGGATCGGCGCCGAGGCCCCGAGAGTGAACGGCGCCCCCAAGAGGCTGCTGGCAAGGAAGCCGGTGATCGAGGCGATCGAGTAGATGATCACCGTGCGGGCGGGGCCGTAGAGCTCGGCGGTCTCGGGGGCGAGAAAGCGGATCCAATAGAGATTGAAGCCGATGTGCAGCAGGCCGCCGTGCAGCCAGCCGGCCGAGAGCAGGGTCCACCAGCGCTGCAACCAGAAGACAGGAATCCTTCCGGCTGCGCCGAACCGCAGGATGCTCTCCCGGCTTGGCGCCGCGATCGCGAACGGTAACTGGTTCTGGATATGGGAGGGATCCACGACGAGCATCGCCAGGTAGAGGAAGACGTTGCCGAAGATCACCGCCTGGACGAACCCCAGGTCCTTCCCCAGGTGGCGGACCATCGCGGTGAGCCCCCACATCCCCGGCCGCCGCCGGCCGCAGTTGAGGCAGACCTCGTCGTTGACCCCCACCAGCTTGCCGCAGGAGGGGCAGAGAACGGAGCCGGAGCGCTGGCGGCCGAGCATGGAGGGGTACTTTATCAGGGGAAGCCTGAAAACAATGTTTGAGCGGCTCCAACAATGTTTGGACCGCCCAAACATTGTTTCGCGCCGCCCAACATTGTTCTGGCTTCCCAAACATTGTTTGGGAGCTTCAAACAATGTTCTGAGCCGCCAAACATTGCTTCAGCGTCCGGAACAATGAAAAAAGCCCTCCATGCGAATTTTGCGCCTGCCTCCCGCCTCTTGGCCTTCTGATACGCATAACAAGATTGGGTATTGACATTCTTCCGGGCTTGGCCTAATCTCTCCCCCGTCGTCAGCAGCACACCGAAGCCAACTGCCCGCGGAGCCCTGCCTCCTCGGGAATCAGGGAAGGAGCGTCTCTATGGAGAGGAATCGAGGGCCTCCGCGGGAGCGTCCCACGGAGATCGAAGCCCAGGGAAAAACCCGGCGCCGGTGGCGGCGGGAAGGCCACGGCGGACCGGGATGTCCGTCCAAACAAAGAAAAACGCCGTTTCAACCCTAAAAACTAAGGAGAAAGTCATGAGAAAAGCACAGACGTTTGCGAAGAAGATCACGGAGTGGGAGCTGCTCAACGCCAACATCAAGCCGCATCTGCAGGACATGCCGTACCTGCAGGAGATCGTCACGGCGCTCGAAGCGCTGATCGCCGAGGCGAAGGGGCTGGACAGCCAGCAGGAGGTGGCGCGCGGGCAGCTCCAGGACCTCACCCACAAGCGCCAGGAGACGGAGAAGCAGGGGGAGACCCTGCGCCGCCGGGCGGCGTCCCATCTCAAGGGGAGCTTCGGGTTCACCAGCGACGACCTGGTGAAGTTCGGGGTCCGCCCCCGCAAGACGGGTCCGCGCGGTCCGCGGAAGAGCAAGCCGGTGACGGAGCCGCCGCCGGTGAATCCCAGCTCCAAGGCGTAGTCGTAGTCGATGGGCCCGGCGGGGCGGCTCTGGGGCTGCCCCGCCGGTTTCGGGTTCTTTGAAAACTAAACCTGACGGGCCGGCTCCTTGGGATCGGGGTCGCGGCGGACCGGCTCGTCCTCCGGGACCTCCCCGGGATCGTGGACCGGCGGCGGCTCCTGCGGGTCCTCGAAGGGATCGTCGTCCGGCTCCTCGCGCCTCGGGACGTCGACCGGCTCGCGGGGATCGCGGTCGCGGCGGGGGTCGTAGGGGTCGACGGCGGTGATTTCGGGATTCTTTTCGGGATCGGCCAAGGTGGTCACCTCCGGGTGGGGAGGGGAGCAAGGATCGGGCCGGGTGGTACACTGGGTAGTGGAATGATCCCCTATCCTCCAGAGGTCCTTTGGGCCTTGCAGAAAGAGCCAGACGAATTCGAGGCCGAGGCCCGTCTGCTTCTCGCCCTCAAGCTGTATGAAACCGGCAAACTGACGACCGGTCTCGCCGCCAAGCTGGCCGGCGTACCCAGGGTGACGTTCCTTTTCCTCCTCGGGCAGCACGGTTTGTCCCCCTTCGGCGAAGAGCCGGACGAGCTTGAGCGGGACCTGGAAAATGCCCAACAGGCCGGTCGTCCTCAATAACACTCCTCTCGTCGCCCTCTGGAGCCTGGGCAGGCTCGACCTTCTTCAGGGTCTCTTTCGGGAAGTCTTGATCCCCTCAGCCGTCGAGGAAGAATTCTTCGCGATCGAGGACCAGGTGCGCCGGAAGGCTCTCTCCGAAGCGCCCTGGATCAAGACCCTTGAGCTTTCCCATCCCCGGCATGCCCTGGCCTATATCGGCCTCGATCGTGGTGAAGCCGCGGTTCTGGCATTGGCAGAGGAGACGGATGCCCGCCTCGTGGTCATTGACGAACGGAAGGCCCGGCGCTACGCGGAACGAATGGGCCTGACTTTGACGGGTACTCTGGGCATGCTGCTCGCGGCAAAGAGAGCCGGGCTCATCGGCTCTGTCTCCGCCTGCGTGAAACAGCTCCAGGACGCCGGCCTGTTCCTGTCGCCTGATCTGATCCGGAAGATCTTGGAGATCGCTGAAGAAGGAGCATCCTAGGAGGTAGATCGATATGTCGGTGTCGAGAAGGAAGAGATGTCTCACTTCAGAGCCATCCGCTTGGCCTGGGGCGCTTCCCTCCGGATGTCCCGGAAGATCTCTTCCGTGCTCCGGTCGTCTTCCCAGGTCCCGAGGACGGCGAAGAAGGACTCTGGCAATTTCTCGTCGAGCTGGGTATGGATGACTCGTTGGATCCAGGCGGACGGGGTGATGCCGTCCTTCTCGGACGCTTCGCGCAATC
>QHVW01000867.1 GCA_003223675.1 Acidobacteriota bacterium | reverse complement strand
ACCAATTTATACTTTACCCGGCGCCCTCCTTTCCAGGATGACGGCCCCAAAGCCTTCCCGAACGCGTTTTTTCTCAGCCTGGCGGCCTCGATCGTCTCCCGGACGCGTTTTTTCCTTGGATGACGGCGCGGGAGCTTTCCCGGACACCCATCTTGCTTGGATGACCGCCCGGATCGCTTCCCGAGCCTCCATCTTGCTTGGATGGCGGCCCGGGAAGCTTCCCGGGCCGTCATCTTTCCTGGATAATCGTTCGGGAAGCGAAAAACGGCGCCGGGAACGGAAAAACGGCGCTATCCGGCTTCAAAACGGATCCGGACGCGTCCGCATCGCTTCGGGATCACGAAAACGCGGCGATCTCTCCAGAAACGAGCGCATCCAGGCCAGCGACCCGCGCATCGTCGAACAGCAGGGGCCGGAGAGAGGCCTCAGGATGCCAGAGCTCCCGGAATCTGGAAAGAGCCTCCTCGCCTCCCGCGCGGTCGCCCAGCGTCCGCCGGACGTATCCGAGGTGAGCCCAGGCGAAGGCCTGCGCGCACGCTCGGATCTCCTCGCCGCCAGGAATCCGCTCGGCGATGTAGAGCGCCAACTCAGCCAGCTCCAACGAGGCACCCTCGCCCTCCTCCGCGGCGTCCCGGCTCTCCTCGCAGAGCAGCTCGCAAAGGTCCCAGGACCGGTAGCTCTCCACCGCGTCCACCAGCCGCTTGCGGTCTTCCATCCGGTGGCGCTCCAACTGGTCCAAGAGAAGGTGCCCCGACTCCGGGGCCACCAGAAGCCGTTCAAGAGAAAGCTTCTTCCCGTCCTTCGTGGCAGCCAGGATCGTCTTCGCAAGGATGGCGGAGAGGTCCTTCATATCCGTACAGGCCTCCTCGATCACCTCCTCGACCTTCTCGGTATGGAGAGGAATGAGGCTCTCCATGACCTCACGCAAGCCGCTGAGGGACGTCAGAAGCACGTGTAGCTCCTCGAAGGCCATCCCCACGGCCGCGGCAGCGCGATGGAAGGCTCGCGAGGAAGGACGGCGCTTCCCGTTCTCATAGTCGGAGATCACGCTGACACTCGTGTCCATGGCCTTCGCCAGGTCTTCCTGCGTCCAGTCGCACGCGGTGCGCAGGGTGTAGATGAGGAGCCCTCGCTGGTGGACCTCATTCTGCTCCACGGTATCCCTCCTTCCGAAAAACTGTGCTCTGGGTGCTCTCGCCCGCCGGCCTCACCCTGCTCCGTCCGCAACCAACGATTCGAGGTCGGCGATCCGCGCGCCGTCGAGGAGCAGGGGCCGGGAGATCTCAGGATGCCAGAGCTGCCGGAACCTGACAAGGGCCTCCTCGGCCCCTGAGCGGTCGCCGAGCTTCCGCCGGGCGTGCCCCAGGTGGGCCCAGGCGAAGGCCTGGACGCCCGCTCGCCCGTCTTCCTCGCCGGGAACCCGCTCGGCCACCTGGAGCGCCAGCTCGGCCAGCCCCAGCGCGGCCTCGTTGTCCGCGGCTTCCAAGCTCTTCTCACAGAGGAGCTTGCAAAGGCCCCACGTGTGATACTCCACGCCCTCCTCCACGACCAGACGCCGCTCCTCCATCCCACACGGCTCCAGCTCGGCCCAGAGGACGTCCGCCGGCACCAGGTCCCGCGTTGAGGCGGAGGAGGTCTTCCACACCTGCGAGGAGGCGAGGACCGTCTCCACGGCGCGGCGGGCGATGTCCTCGAATCCCAGGTAGAGCCCTTCGGCCACCCGGTCGCGCAGATCGCTCCTGGGAGGGGACGTGCTCCGCACGAGGCTCTGGAGATCGCGCAGGGACGACTCCAGGTCCAGCAGCAGCCGGGTGGGGATTCCCACCGTCTCGGCGGCGCGCCGGACGATCCGCTCCGGGACGTACCGCTTTCCCTTCTCGTACTCGGAGATCGCGCTGGCGGTCAGCCCCAAGGCTTTCGCCAGCTCTTCCTGGGTCCAGCCGCGCAGGGAACGCAGGATGTAGAGGCAGACTCCCCGCTCGTCCGGTGTCTCGTTTCGGCGCATTTCACACCTCTTGGCAGAAGAATACCGCGACTCAGGTGTATTTTTCCACCCGCTTGCCCCACCATATTCCTGAAAGAGGCGACCGCTTGCCCATAAAGGGCTTTCCCGGTCCGTCTCCGGTAAGGAGAACGTCATGTCCCACTCCATCCTCCGCCGTCTGGTCGTCGTCCTCGTCCTGAGCGCGCTCCTCGGCTCCCCTGCCACCTCCCTGGCCAGCTCCCGTTCCGCGGTCCGGCATTCGAGGGCTCAGGCGGCGGCTCAGGCAGTGCCTTCCCGCCACACAGGGAAGCGTCGGCGATGGCTGTAGCGTCGGCCCTGACGGCCAGTGTGTGGTTGGCGCTAGTGCTCTGACAACCATTGTGAAATGACCCATCCCTCTGTAGGGGCGGCTCTACAGGGCGCCCCTACATGGCTTCGAACTTCAGGTCGGGGTTACCTTGGACCCGTCTGAAATAACGGATGAGACTGCGAGCCAGATCTGACGTCACAGTTTTACGCTCCGCCGCATCCCGGAAAATCATGAGCGCCGCCAGCGCCTCTCGATGAATGCCCTGCGATTGGAACACTGACACCATCTGTCGGACCAGGTTCTTGACCTCTTCAAGACGTCCTCCCTCCAGATAAACGATTGCCAGCTCCAGAGAGACGAGCGTAGAGTCGTAGGTAATCCCCCGCGAGACCAGCCCTTCCCTCACAGAAAAGAAAATCCTGGCCGCCTCATCCCACTGTCCAAGCCCAACAGCAAGCCTTCCCTTGAGCCAACGCACTCGAAGCTCGTCGAGATCATTCCCCACCTTGACTGCCAACGCTTCTATCTCTGGCAGGAGCTCCCCCGCCTGCCCGTATCGACCTAGGGAGCAGAGGCTTACAGCCAGGTTCTGCCTCAGAAGAAGAATAAATCTCATATCCCCTTCAGACTCTATGATTGGAGCCGCCTTCTGGAGAGCGGCAACCGCTCCACTGAAATCATCCATCTCTTCCAGGAGCTTTGCTTGAGTGATGAGCAGGTATTTGGTTTCGTATCCCTTGTCAACAGCCAAAGCTCGGTCCAGCAGATCCCGTGCTTCCGCGAATCTGGTCTGAACCCTCCGAAGCACAGCTTCAAGCCCGAGCACCCGCGCCTCATTGAGAAGGCTAGGATCTCCAATCGCTCCAGCGCTCCAAAGCTTCTGGAATCTCCCGAACGCCTCATCCGCCGACGGCAGATCCCCCTTGACCCGCCGCGCGTTCCCCACGTGCGCCCAGGCATACCCTTGAACCCGCTGGCGCCAGGGCTCGTCTCCGGGGATCACCTCGGCCACGCGGAGGGCCAGATCCGCCAGATCCAGGGCCCGGTCCGCGCTGTCGCCCGCCGCCTTGATGCTCTCCTCGCACAGCAGCTCGCTGAGAGCCCAATTCCGGAGCTTGGCCACCTTTTCGACCAGCAGCCTTCTCTGCTCCGGGTCCCGCCGCTTGAGCCCCTCCCAGAGGCTCCGGGCCTGCTGCCGCGCCTCCAGGGCCTGCCCCCGGGAGGTCCACAGCTCCATGAGCGAGCGGGTCACGTCCGCCATCAGGCGCCCCGAGTCGGCGGCGACCACCTCGATCTGGCGGCTCTCGGGGTCTGGAGGATCGGGCTCCCGGATCTCCTCGTCCTGGAGGAACCTCATCGCGGCCCTCAGCGCTCCGGACGGCTGGAGCCCCATCGCCTCCAGCAGAGACTCCAGCCGCTCGCGGGTGAGAGTCTTCCGGCCCCGCTCGTAGTCCGAGAGCAGGTTGGCCGGAATCCCGGTGGCCGCGGCAAGCTCCTTCTGGGTCCATCCCTGGCGGGTGCGCAGGATGTCGAGCGCGAGGCTCAGCGGGGGTGGGATCTTTCGCTCCATGGGTCCTCCGGAGATTTCGCCTTCGAACAACAAGTGTGCTCGAAGTGACCCATCGGTGACAACTACCCATGCCAGGAAACTGGCCAGATACCCGGTTCGGAGTCCCTTTTTCCACCCACAAGCCACGAAGAGACCGCCCCGGGAGGTGGAAAAACACTCCCGCTGTTTCTCTCCTGCGGAGACTTGGGTAACGTCCCTCCTGGAGGGATTGGAATGACGAGAGAGGAAGAGGAGGCCCAGGCGGAGCTGCGGCGGATCTTGGAGGCGCTCAAGAAGGTCCGGTCCCAACTGCGGGACATCGTTGCGGCCCTGCCGAGCACGCTGGAAGAGGCGATGTACGCGGAGGAGGATCCGGACGTCGCGACCGAGGTCCGCTCGATCATCGAGTGCGTGTTGACCGACCAGATCGGCCCGGCGGTGCGGGACCTCAGCGCCGCGGCCGAGTACCGGCGAAAGAAGCGGGATGAGCCGTGAGCCTCAATCCGCCGGAAACCCCACCCGCCGGTCCCGCGGCGCGCTTCCTTCCACCTCCTTGATCCGCTGGAGGAGCCGCTCCCTCTCCTCGGCGACGGACACCGTCTTGCCCGAGATGAGGAGGATCTGGGTGCCGGTGATGTCCTGCTCCGGATGGGCGAGGCCGACGATCGATTCGGTCCGCAGCCAGACATAGCGGTCTTCGCTCTCCGTGATCTTGATCCAGGGCATGCCGTCTCTCCTCTATAAGATGAAGGGGATCACCCGTTTCGTGCGCCGGGCGTAGTCGTCGTATTCCGGATAGAGCTGCCGCACCAGCCTCTCCTCGAAAACGATCCGCAGGGCGAGCATCGCCGTGGCGGCCAGCCCGAGGGCCACGCCGAGCGGCGAGGCGTTGACGGCCACCCCGGTCCAGAGGAAGAGGAGGATGGCGGCGTAGATGGGGTGCCGCAGATAGCGGTAGGGACCGGTGGTGACGAGCCCCCCTGCCGTCGGATTGGCCGCGTAGTGGAAGCTGCGCAGCCCGAAGGTCACCCGCGCCCAGACCATCAGCAGGACGGCCATCACCTGGAGGCCGATCGAGACCGGACCGTGGCCGAGCAGGTTGTGGGTATAGAAGAGGCCGACGATCGCCAGCACCAGGACGGCGAAGACGGGGGTGGAGAGAAGCTTGCCGTACCTCTCCAGGAAGGCGTCCGTCGTCATGGCGACACCCCCTGACCGCTGCTGAGCTGCCGGAGTGACAATTCTTCGCAGAGCCACATGAGAATTTTTGCTCTCACTACAAAATGCTGATTCCAGGCGGCTGGGAGTGCCCTTTCGGGGGGACGGAAGCGCTCTCTGCCAGTGACACAGTCTGACACTTCCAGACAAAGTTGACAGAGGTGTCCCGGTTCGTGCCGGGTCACGGCACTACTTACAAATACCCCATTACACCGCAGAGAATTTTTCAAGGGTGCCCGATCTCGAAGACCGCCCCGGGCTCCGCCCAGCGGACAGGGAGGTCTCCGGCCTCCTCGCGAGCCTCCCGGACGGAGACCTGGGGATCCAGCGTGGGCCAGACGTGGGTGAGCGCCAGCTCGCGGACGCCGGCCTGGCGGGCGATCCCGGCCGCCTGGCGGGCGCTCAGGTGGATAGGCGCTCCCATGTGGGAGTCCTGATATGTGGCCTCGCAGAGCAGGAGATCGCTGCCATGGGCGAACCCGGCGAGATCCGCCTCCGGCCCCGTGTCGGCTGAGTAGGTGAGCGTCCCGCCGGCGGTCTCGGCGCGCATCGCCAGGCAGTGGATCGGATGCGCGGTCCGCAGGAAGGTGAAGCGGACGCCGGCGATCTCGATCTCGTCCCCGGCATCGATGGCATGGAAGTCGAAGGCCTCCGCGAGCTGGTCCGCGCCGCCGGGATTCAACAGGCCGCCCAGCCGCTCGGCGCTCCCCGGAGGCGCGTAGAGCGGCAGCTTGAAGCCGCCTCCCACCCCATAGCGGATCGCCACGTGGAGCGGATAGACGTCCGCGCAGTGGTCCGCGTGGATGTGGCTCAGCAGCAGGGCGTCGACGCGGGTGAAATCCACCGCCCGCTGAAGCTCGCCGAAGGTGCCGTTGCCGGCGTCGATCCAGAGCTTCGCCCCCTCGTGCTCCAGGAAGAAGCCGCTGCTGGGCCGGCCCGGCCCGGGATAGCCGCCCGAGCTGCCGAGGACTCGTAGACGCATGGCCGTCACCTCCTGGCCCGAGGATATCGCGATCGCGGCAAAGGCGGCGGAGTGAAATTCTTACCACGTCTCCCCAGGAGTTGAGTGAAGGTTGAATGTGACCATTTATCTGGCATTTTCTGTGCACACAGATTTGGGCAGCAGCGCAGTCGTACACCCGAAAGGGGGGGACCCATGCAGGACCGAAGCTCTTCGCAGCATCGGAACGAACGCACAGGCTCCGGCCGCCACGCCATCGTGGTGGGCGGGAGCATCGGGGGCATGCTCGCGGCGCGTGTCCTCGCCGACCATTTCGACCGCGTCACCGTCATCGAGCGGGACCAGTTGCCGGACGGCAGTGAGAACCGGCCGGGCGTGCCGCACGCCCGTCATCTTCATTTCTTTTTCAAGAGGGGACTGATGGTCGCCGAGGAGCTGTTCCCGGGGGTCACCGCCGACCTCCAGGCCGCCGGCAGCCATCTTTTAGATCAGGGGCGGGATTTCCGCATCCTGTATCGCTCGGGGTGGTCGCCCCGGGCGGAGATCGGCCTCGAGTTCTGTACGTTCACCCGGCCGCTGCTGGAGGCAACGATTCGCCGCCATCTGGTGGCCAATCCCAAGATCAGCCTGCTGCAAGGGTTCGAGGTGGCCGGTCTCGCGATCAGTGGAGACGGCGCCCGGGTGGAGGGGGTGAAGATTCAGCCCCGCCATCAAGATCCGAACGTGCTCCCCGAGGTCCAGACGCTCGCGGCCGAGCTGGTGGTGGACACCAGCGGACGGGGCTCGAAGGCCCCCGAGTGGCTGGAAGCCGCCGGCTTCGCCAAGCCGGAGGAGACGGTGGTCGATGCCTTCTGGGGGTACGCGACCCGGATCTACGAGCCGGTCGAGGACTACAAGAAGGACTGGAAGGTCCTGTTCCTGATGAACCGGCCGCCGTATCAGCCACGGGCCGGGATCATCCAGCCGATCGAGGGGAACCGCTGGATCGTGACGATCGCGGGGGTGATGCACGACTATCCGCCCACGGACGAAGAGGGGTTCCTCAAGTTCGCGCGGAGCCTCTCCTCGCCGGAGCTCTACCGGGCGATCGAGCACGCCAAGCCCTTGTCGCGCATCTGGGGCTACCGCCGCACCGAGAACCGGCTGCGCCACTACGACAAGGCCGACGTGCCGCAGGGGTTCGCGGCGCTCGGCGACGCGGTGTGCGGGTTCAACCCGGTCTACGGCGTGGGCATGACCCTCATCGGTCTCGAGGCGCAGGCGCTCCGCAAGTGTCTGCGGGACGGCAAGGGGCGCCTGGACAGCCGCCGTTTCCAGAAGCAGGTCGCCAAGCTGGTCGCCGGCCCCTGGGCGCTGACCACCGGCGAGGACCTGCGCTGGCCGGCGACGCAGGGCGGCGAGATCACCGCCAAGGTGAAGTTCATGCACTGGTACATCGAGCAGGTGATCCGGCTGATCCCGCGGAGCCAGGAGGTCTTCCGCCGCTTCCAGGAGGTCAACCACATGCTGAAGCCCCCGACGGCCCTGTTCCATCCGGCCGTGCTGGGGCCGGTGCTGCGGCAGGCCTTCGGCCCGAAGCGGATCTTCGCGCCCAAGCCCCAGGAGGCGCCGGCGCGGGCTCCACAGCATTCGACGTCCACGATGGCGGTCCGCCACTGAGCTGAAGCTGTACCAAGGGGCGCCGGCCGGTGGAGGTGGGACGGCCGGCGCCCCGCCTCCCGTCTCTTCTCTCAGAGCTTCTCTCGAGCCTCTCGTCCAAAAATGAGGGGCTCGCGTGCTCTGAATCGTTCTCTCCTGGGGTTACCCTTCCTTCCAGGAGGAGAAATCCATGAACCCGAAACTCGAACAGCCGTGGAGGCGGACCGCCCTTCTGTTGGCGCTCGGCCTCGCGATTCTGCCGTTCCGCGCCCATGCCGCCGTCGAGACGGTCGTCGGCTTCGACGCCGTGAAGCTGGAGACCCCCGAGAACCTGGTCTTCGACCGCGCCGGCAACCTCTACCCCCTGCGGAGCGCTGGTCGACATCATGGGCGGTCTCGCCCTGGACGAGCACGACAACATTTACGTAACGGTCAATTCCTGTGATCTCGCCAACCGGGGGGTCTGGAAGGTCTCGCCGTCCGGCCAGATTCAGATCCTCGCCCACCTGCCGATCGAGGCCCTGGCGAACGGGATCACGCTCCATCACGGCCGCCTCTACGTGGCCGACTCGTCCCTGGGACGGGTCTGGACGGTGCCG
>QHVW01000866.1 GCA_003223675.1 Acidobacteriota bacterium | reverse complement strand
CCTTGTCCATCATCTTTTTGAGGTCCTGCCGGATCTGGCGCTGATCCGCGGAGAGCTTGGATTCGTCCTCGTCGAGCAGCCAGCCGAGGCGGGTCTCGAGCTCGCGCGCGCCGGCCTCGTCGCCCAGATCCCTCCTGGTGACGAGGAGATTCCACTCGGCCAGGCTGGTGTCCGGATGCTTCGGTCCCAGGAGACGCCGGCGTGTTTCCAAAACCTGCTCTTCGAGGAGGCGCGTCTTCGCGAGCTCGCCCTGGGCGTGGAGGACCAGGGCCAGGTTGGCCATGGCTGTCAACGTGCTCGGATGATCGGCCCCCAGCTGACGGCGCAACGATTCGATCACCTGCTCGTCGAGCTCGCGCGCTTTGGCCAGGTCCCCCTGGTCGGCAAAGGTCATGGCGAGGTTGTTCATCGCTACCAGGGTGTCTGGATGGTCCGCCCCCAGTTGCCGGCGGCGGGAGGCCAGCACCTGCTCCTGGAGCGGGCGGGCCCGGGCCAGGTCGCCCTGGGCGCGGAGGGTTTCGGCCAGGTTGCTCATGGCCGTCAGGGTGGACGGATGATCCGCTCCCAGCCGGCGACGCATTCCCTCCAGCACCTGCTCCTGGTGTGGACGCGCGCGGGCCAGGTCGCCTTGATCGACGAGGGTCGAAGCCAGGTTCGACAGGGCTGTCAAGGTGTCGGGATGATCCGCCCCGAACCGGACGCGCCTCGCCTGGACGACCTGCTCTTCCAGAGTCCGCGCCTGCGCCAGGTCACCTTGATCGGCGAGGATCGAGGCCAGGTTTGACATCGCCGTCAACGTATCGTCGTGGTCCGCCCCGAGCACCCGGAGGCGCGCCGCGAGCACCTGCTCTCCCAGTTGGCGCGCTCCGGCCAGATCTCCCTGTGCGTAGAGGGTCATCGCGAGGTTGGACATGGCGGACAGGGTGTCCGGATGATCCGGGCCGAGCTTCCGGCGCAGCGCCGCCAGCACCTGTTCCTCCAGGTCGCGGGCTCGCGCCCACTCCCCTTGCGCCCGCAGGGTGAAAGCGAGGTTGTTCATCGCCGTCCAGGTTTCCATGTGGTCCGCCCCGAACCGGCGACGCATCCCTTCGAGCGCCTGCTCCTTCAGCGCTCGCGCCCCTGCGAGATCTCCCTGATCTTCCCGGACGATGGCGAGGTTCCCCTGGATGGGCCACTCGAGATCCGAGCGCGTGCTCCGGGCGTCGGCGAGCGCCCGCTTGAAGGCCGCTTCGGCTCCGGCATAGTCGCCATCGGCCAGGAGGGTGGTGCCCAGTTGGTTCAGGGTGGCCGCATGCTCGCCGAGCAGCTCGGCGGCCCTTTGATAGGCGGGCACGGCTTCGTGATAGCGCCCCTGCTCGAAGAGCGCTCCGCCCAGGAAGGCGGCGCGGTCCGCCACTCGTTCCCGCGCGGCTTCCCGCTCGCTCTCCGGCGCTTCGGCCAGCTCCTTCTCGCTCGCCGCGAGCGCCTTTCCCAGCCGTTCCGCGGCCAGCGGATAATTCTTTTCATAGAGAGCCGCGAGGCCCTGCTCGTAGAGGTCCGGCGCCTTCTGCCCCGCCCCCCGGATCGCCGCGTCGATCTCCTCCGGTTTCAATCCATAGGCCGCCGCCTGGGCCTGGAGCACGGCGCGGCGCTGCTCTTCCGTGATCCCGGACTTCGCCTGCCGGAGCTTGGCGAGCTCGGAGAGGATCGACTGCTCGATCGCCTGGCGCCCCTCGCGGCTGCCCAGGAGGGCGTCTTTGTCCGCTTTTTTCGCCAGGATGACAGGAACGCTTCCGCCCCCCTCGAACGGCGGCACGAGCGCCCGCTGGTCCCAGGGGCTGATGAAGACCCAGGAGTCCTTGTCGTTCTCGCCGGGCACGATCTGGAGCGCCACCTCCTGCCCCGCTTTCACTCCCGGCGCCAGCCGGATGCGCGCCCGGCCCGCCACGTCGGTCACCTCGATCGAGCCGTCTCCGGTCGTGCCGATGCGGATTCGCGGCAGCGGTTTCTTGTCGAGGTAGTTGACGTGGACAACGAGGATCCCGTCCTCGGCCCACGCGGCTCCGGCGGCGAGAAGGACGGCCAGGCCGAGGGGGAGGAGGAGCCGGCGCATGGCGGTCAATTCCGGTTGAGCACCAGGGTCACCGGTGTCCCCGCCGGATGATCCTGGGTGAGGGGCTCCAGGCCGTCTTTCTTGACGTGGAGACGGACCGACTGGTTCGGAGCCGCATGGGCGGCGAGAGTGAACTCTCCCTTCGTGCCGGTGGTGACGACCTCCACCTCATGGTTCTCGACCCAGACGAGGGCTCCCGCCACCAATTGGCCCGCTCCATCCTGGACAATCCCGACGACCTGGGCCGAGCTGTCCGCCTTGAGCTCGACCGTGACCGCCGGCTGGAAATCCTTGTCGAGGACCACCTCCCGGCTGCCGTGCAAGAAGCCCTTGTCCGCGTAGACGGTGACCTTGCGGTCCGCCGGCAGGATGCCGGCCGGGACGTCGAGCTCCCACCCTCCCTCGACTTGCTTCTTCTCTCCGCCCACCGACGAGCGCACCTCCGCGCCGTCGACCGGCCCCTGGGTCCCGAGCACCGTCACCCGCAACCGGTAGATCTCGGGGCCGGCCGAGGGCACGATCTTGGGCCAGAGGAAGAGCAGGAGGGCGAAGGCTCCCAGCCCTCCGGAGGCTTTGAGCCAGGAGCGCTGGATTCCCAGATCGCCGGTCAGGAAGAAGGCCATCAGGCCCGCGAGGAGAGCCGCCAGCACGGCCAGGAGCTGCTGCTTGAACCCCGCCAGGCGGTCGGGAGCGAACCAGACCACGGCCATCAGGAAGGCGAGGAGGACCGCGCTGAAGATCCAGCTCGCTCGCGCCCGCTGGCGGGCGCGGGAGACCGGCCGGGACGGGGCTTCTTTGCTCGTTCGGGTCATGGCGGATTAGATTCCCAAAGAATCACAATGTTTACGCACGGCGCGCGCAACCCTGCTCCGCAATCGCGATTCGTACCGATGATTATACAGCAGGGTCAGGAGGTGAGCCGCAACCACAGGTGCAAAGCCGCGTAGGCCCGCCAGGGGCGCCACTTCTCGGCGCGGGAGCGGAGGGCCCTTGGGGTCGAGGCTCCCGCCGCGGCTTGCAGAGTGCGGTCCGACAAAGGAAAGGCGTCCGGCCAGTACAGCGCGCGCATCACGATCATCGTCGCCAGCCGTTCGTCGATCCCGGTGATCTCCATCAGGGCGCGGTGAGTCTCGGCCACGTCGCTGCCCGGGTCGAGCCGCAGCGCTCCCGCGGCCGCCGCGCGGGCGAAGGCCAGGAGGGGCTCCGCGCGCCGCCGCGCCACGCCGAGCTCGACAAGACGCGAAGCTTCCACTTCGGCTATACGCCCGGCGTCCGGTGCCAGCCGGTTGAGCGCCGGATGCCCCGTATCGACCGGCTCGCCCAGGGCCGCCGCTACCCCGCCGGCGAGCTCGCTCGTACCGAGCAGAATGCGCAAGCCGGCCTCGAAGCCGTCCAGCGCTCCCGGCAGGCGCACGCCACGCCGCTGGAGGGCCAGGCCGCCTCGTTCGAGGTGGGCGTCCACCATCGCGGGCTGGGCGTCGAGATCGAAGAGCTGGCGGAGCCGCGCCAGCAGCGGCATGAGCACGGGGAGGAGGGAGGGCGAGATATCGACTTTCAGGTGCGCTTCCGCGGGCGCATCCTCCACGAAGACCACGCCGGTCCGGCCGTCCAGCCGCACCGTGCGGCCATAGCGGCGGCCTTCCACGATCTCGACTCCCGGCGTGGCGTTGTCTGCCAGGAAGCCGGTGAGCACGTCCCAGGCCAGCGGCGGCCGGTAGGCGAGCGTCATGCGCAGGAGATCGCTCGCCGCGCGGCGGCCCTTCGGCGTCGGCCGCCGCAGGGCGCTGGGGCTCATGCCATACCGCTCGTGGAAGACGAAATTGAAACGGCGCAGGCTTTCGAATCCGCTCGCGAAGGCGATGTCGGTGACCGAGAGCGCGGTCTCGGCAAGGAGACGCTTGGCGAGCAGGAGGCGGTGCGTCTGCGCCAGCTCGACGGGCGAGACGCCGAGCTCCCGCCGCAGGGCGCGCCGCAGGTGCCGTTCGCTCACGCCCAGATCCGCGGCGAGGTCCGCCACGCTCCGGCCGTTCAGCGCGCCGGCGCCGATCCGGTAGGCGGCCGCTTGCGCGAGACGGGACACCGCGTGGATCATCGTCCGCCCCGGAGCCAGCTCCGGACGGCAGCGCAGGCAGGGGCGGAACCCCGAGCTCTCGGCGGCGGCCGCGGAGTTGAAGAACCGCCGGTGATCGGGCATCGCCCGCCGCGACGGGCAGGTCGGCCGGCAGTAGATGCCGGTGGTGACGATCCCCACGAAAAAGAGGCCGTCGAAGCGCGCGTCGCGGGCGTCGAGCGCGCGCTGGCAGACGTGGGCGGGAAGCGAGGAGCTCAGTCCGGCCGGCTCGATCATGCCCTCCAATCTACACCTTTCGACGCCAGGAATCTCGCCGGATTCGGACCTGAAATCTGATCGATTCAGCGTCCGAAAAAGGCGAGCAATCCGGCGCGCGGGTCCGTAAGGTGACGGTTGGACGCTCGCGCTGTCGTCGGGCGTCCGACAACCCCAAGGGAGGTAGACATGAAAGACCTGATCGCACGTTTCGCAGCCCTCGGTGCCGTCTTGCTGGCCGGCGCCGCCTATGGGGGGCAATACCACGTGACGAATCTCCCCTCGCTCGGCGGCACGGTCAGCCGGGCCAACAGCGTCAACGACCGGGGCTGGGTGGCGGGTTATTCCAATCTGGCGGGGAACCAGACCCGGCACGCCGCCCTGTGGCTGGGCGGCTCGATCTTCGATCTCGGCACGCTGGGAGGCCCCAACAGCAGCGTGGCGTGGCCGGTCAAGAACAACCGGGGCCTCATAACCGGCATCTCCCAGACGGCGGCTCCCGACCCCCTGGGCGAGAGCTGGAGCTGCGCCGCGTTCTTCCCCGGCGCCACCGCCACCGGCCACATCTGTCTCGGCTTCGTGTGGGAAGGGGGCGCGATGCGGGCGCTCCCCACGCTGGGCGGCAACAACGGCTTCGCCACCGGCTCCAACGACCGGGGGCAGATCGCCGGCTGGGCGGAGAACGCCGTACACGATCCGACCTGCGTGCCGCCGCAGGTCCTGCAGTTCCGGGCCGTGGTCTGGGGGCCGGGAAGAAACCAGATCCGGGAGCTGCCGCCGCTCCCCGGCGACACCTCCGGCGCCGCCACCGCGCTCAACGACCGCGGCCAGGTGGTGGGCATCTCGGGCACCTGCGATCAGGCGGTCGGGAGATTCACCGCCGCGCACGCCGTGCTCTGGGAAGACGGCAGGGCGACGGACATCGGCAATCTCGGAGGAGACTCCTGGAACACGCCGATGGCGATCAACGAGCGGGGGGACGTCGTGGGGTTCGCCAGCCAGCCCGGGGACGATCCCGACAATCCCAACCTGCGCGCGTTCCTCTGGACCCGCGGCGGCGGCATCCAGAATCTCGGCACCCTGCCGGGGGACGTGTACAGCGAGGCCCACGGCATCAACGAGCGGCGCCAGGTGGTCGGCATCTCCTGCGACGCCGGGGGCGCCTGCCGCGCCTTCCTCTGGCAGAACGGCGTGATGCAGGACCTCAACGCGCTCGTCGCGCCCGGCTATGCCGGCGTCCTCACCAACGGCCAGGACATCAACGACCTCGGGGTGATCACGGGCCGGGCGTTCGATGCCACGACCGGCACCAACCCGGCGTTTGTGGCGGCGCCGGCGCCGTAGCCGCAAGGACATAAAGGACTGCAAGGACTGCAAGGACAGGAAAAAAGAGCTTTTTGTCCTTGTCGTCCTTGCTGTCCTTTCAGATCTGCCCCTCCCATTCGGCACGGAACGCGGCGCGGATCGCCTCCACCGTTTCCGCCGGCAGCGGTCCTTTCGCAACCTGCTCGACGTTCCGCCGCAGGTGCTCCAGCCGGCTGGTGCCCACGATCGCGCAATGGACG
>QHVW01000865.1 GCA_003223675.1 Acidobacteriota bacterium | reverse complement strand
CCGTGGAGCGCATCCGCTACGCCCGCAAGGCCGAATTCGAGCGCCAGGCGCGCAGCAGGCTGGAGCGCTATCACTCGTCGAGCGTGATCGAGGAGGTGCTGCGCCGGGGGGACGAGGGGATGCGGAAGCTCCAGAGCGCGCAGGCCACGGTGCTGTTCGCGGACCTGGTAGGTTTTACCACCTTCGCCGAGAACGCTCCGCCCGAGCGGGTGGCGGAATCGATCGACGCCTTCCTCGACCTTTCGGTGGAGGCGATCTTCCGCGCCGGCGGGACCCTGGACAAGTTCATCGGCGACTGTGTAATGGCCTTCTTCGGCGCGCCGGTGGCGCAGCCCGATCACGCCCTGCGGGCGGTGCGGGCGGCGGTGGAGATCCAGGAGGGGCTGGCGGCGTGGAACGCCCGGCGGTCGGCCGAGGGGCTCCCCGGTTTCAAGGCGCGGGTGGCGCTCAACAGCGGTCCGGTGGTGGTGGGGGACATCGGCAGCGCCCGGCGCGTGGACTACACGGTGCTGGGCAACACCGTGAACGTCGCCTCCCGTCTGGAGGGGGTGGCCCCGCCGGACGAGATCGTCATCGGCCCCGAGACCCACCGCCTGCTCGCCGGCGCCTTCCCCACGGAGCCGCTGGGAGAGCTCGCGCTCAAGGGGTTGCAGCAGAGGATCCAGGCGTACCGGGTGGTACGGGGGTAGGGGCCAAGGACATCCTTGAAACGTGAACGTCCGGCCCGCTGGACGCACGGGCCGGACAGGGTGTTGAAGACGGCTCGGGATTAAAGATTCGAGACCTGCACAAGAAGAGTGGAACCGTTGGACTAGCCGCCGCTCCCGCTCCCGCTACCACCGCCGTTGATGCTGCTGCTGCCGAAGTTCGTGGAGAAGAAATTCGAGAAGACGTTCAGGATTCCAGGCAGCCGCCCCGCGGCCTGGCTGTCGAAGAAGCTGAACGTCTGTGCGATGCTGGTCGACCCCTGGACGTACCGGAAGACCGTGATCGTGGAGAGAGAGGTGTCCGACGAGGTCGCGCTCTGGTTGTTGGAGGTCTGCCGGAAGGCCCCGGCCGCCCGGAGCTGCGCCATGAGCTGATTGATCTGGGCCGTCGAGAGCTGGATGGTGTCCAGGCAGTTGCCTCTGCAACCGCTGGTGTTCGTGCCGTCGGCGTTCGACTGGCTCCAGGTCGCGATGCCGTTGTCGTAGATGACCAGGGTGCTGACGTCCGAGGTGTCGCTCACGCTGGTGCCGCCTCCCAGACCCCAGACCGTGTAGATGAGGACCGGCATGGGATTGTTCGCCCGGACGGTGGCGTTGACGCTCCGGCCGTTCACCGAGCCGATGCCACCGCCGCCACCCGTGCCACCGCCACTGCCGCCCGTTCCGCCCCCTGAGCCGCCGCCGGTCTGGGCCAAGGCCAGGCCGGGAATGCAAATCAAGAGAGAGAGAACCAGAACTACCAACTTCATCCAACGGCTGCTTTTCATGTGATGCTACCTCCTAGATGCTTGAGCCGTCCAAGGCCGTTTTCCAAGCAAAATAGAGGCCAAGAAAACGAGAAACCAGCCCGGAGACCGGGCTGGTTTTCGCGAAAGGCGCGCCGGAGGCGATCAGCGGGTGCGGACGGACTGCGTCCGCGAATGGTGCGAGCCGCTCGACTTGGCGTGGACGACCGTGGCGTGGCGGCGGGCGGCGGGCCGCTTGTTGGCCGCGCGGACGATGCGGGCCGTCGCCTTCTGGTGGCGGCTGCTGGCGCGATGGCTCACGGCCACGGCGGTCCGGCGGCTGCCGCGGCGGGTCGCGTGGTGCGAGGAGGCGCGGACGATATGCGGGCGGGAGGCCGTCTCGTGGGTCGACCTCGCGACCTGGATCTCCGGCAGGGCCTCGCCCGAGGCCACGTACTGGAGGTACGGGTTCGGGAAGACCGCCACGTGGTAGTGCGGCGGATACTGCTCGCGGGTGGCCTCCAGGACCCCCTTGCCCTCGAGGTCGAGCAGCACCGTCTCCAGCCACTGCCGGCAGCCGGAGCTGTCAGTGCGCCGCAGGTCGATCGCCATGCCCGTGGGGTGGACCGAGATCGCCGAGGCGTTGGGGGGCTGGCGGGTGATCGGCCGGGTCAGGCTGGTGACCACCAGGCGCTCGCCGCAGGCCTCGCGGTACTGCCTGGACAGGCGCTCCACGAACGTCTTCACCTCGGGCCG
Organism: Acidobacteriota bacterium; assembly: GCA_003223675.1. Classification (GTDB taxonomy): domain Bacteria; phylum Acidobacteriota; class Thermoanaerobaculia; order Multivoradales; family UBA5704; genus DATARR01. Next base: position 2,928 of record QHVW01000865.1, on the reverse strand, counting down.
CGCGTAGGGGAAGGAGACCTCGTCGTCGGCGAGCTCGTAGTCGGCGTTTCCCGGCAGGCGGACCAGCAGCCCCTGCTGGGCAAAGTCGCGCACGTCCGCGGAGGTGCGCAGGTAGGTGAAGTCGTGCTCGCGGGCCTCCTGGTTCTGGCGCAGCAGCGATTCGTGCGATCCCAGCAGGCTCTGGGCCTCCAGGACCGGCGCCGCGCAGATCGCGCAGGTGGAGAGGGCGAGGAGCGACAGGGCCGCGTTGCGGCGGGTACGGGGGCTGGGGGAAATAGGTGCACTCGGCATGGGAGGTCTCACAAGCTCCATTCCGTTAAAGGGCCCCAATGCGATTCAAGCGCGGACAATTATAGAGTAAAACACCAATCCGGTCGCTTGAGAGTACCATAGTATTCCCTGATTTCAAGCCGGTTTAGCCGAAACCTCACCATGCCCATCGCCCTCCCCCCGACCGGGAGAGGGGACTCGGCTGGGGCGATGGCGTTCCAGCAGGCGTTATCGGTCGGATAGGTCGGATCCGACAGATCGGTCGGATGGCCTCTTTTCCGGAGGGCAGAGCGCAACGGCGGGGGCGGCGGTCCGCCCCTGCGGTCTATCCCTTCTTGGCGCGCTCGAAGAAGTCGGCCATGGAGCCGAAGCCGGAGCCGGAGCTGTTGCTGGGCACCGAGGCGCCGCCGCCGCCGCTGCGGGCGTAGTCGTCGTCCCCGCCGCGGGAGCCGCCCCGGTCGCCGCGCGAGCGGTCACCCCGCTCACTACGGGCGAAGTCCTGATGCCGGCCGCCGCCACCGCCGCCGCCGCCCCGCCGGCGCTCTCCGCGGGGCTCGTCGCTGCCCGCGCCCCCGCTATAGCCGCTGCTCGTTCCCGGGCTGGCGCTCGCGCCCGTGTTCATCGAGAGGGAGATGCGGCGCCGGGCGGTATCCACTCCGAGCACCCGCACCTGCACCTCCTGGCCCGGCTGGACCGCCTCGCGGGAGTGGTTGAGCCGGCGGCCGGCCCCCATCTCGCTGATGTGGACCAATCCTTCGAGGCCGGGAGCCAGCTCGACGAAGGCGCCGAAGGTCTCGGTGCGCATGACGCGGCCGGGGACCTCCATCCCCTCGGTGAAGCGGGCGGCCGCCTCGTTCCAGGGGTCGCTCTGCAGCGACCGGCGGGAGAGCGAGATCCGCTCGGGGCGCTTCTCGTCCTTCCCCTTCTCGATCTTGATCACCTGCACCTCGACCTCGTCGCCTACCGAGAACACGTCCTGCGGATGGGTGGTGCGGGTGTGGCCGATCTCGCTGACGTGCAGCATGCCCTCGATGCCGCCGAGGTCGATGAAGGCGCCGTAGTTGGTCAGCGACGTCACCTTGCCGTGGAGCACGGCGCCGATCTGGAGCTTCTCGCGGGTCTCGGAGGCGCGCGTCTGCTGCTCTTCCTCGAGGAGCTGGCGGCGGGAGAGCACGATGTTCGGGCCGCGGCCGCCGCGGTTCCCCTCCTCCAGCCGGTTGACCTTGAACATCAGCTTCTGGCCGACGAACTGCTGGGGGTTCTCGACGTAGCGCAGGTCGAGCTGGGAGAGCGGGCAGAAGGCCCGCATGCCGTAGACCTGCACCTCGGCGCCGCCCTTGTTGAGGCCGGTCACCAGCCCTTCCAGCGGCAGGCCGTGCTCGGCGGCCTGCCGGATCTCGGGCACCACGTCGGCCGGCTTCTTCCCCCTGCCCTTGCCGCCGGCCCGGCGCTGCAACAGGAGGGCGCCCGACTCCGGGTCGGTGCCGGTGACGGTGGCGTCGATGGAATCCCCCTCCTTGACGGTGAGGTTCCCCTCGGCGTCCTTGAGCTCCGCCGCGGCGATCCGGCCCTCGGCCTTGCCGCCGAGATCGACGAAGACCCACTCGTCGCCGATGGACAGGATCTTGCCGCTGACCTTCTGGGGACCCTTGGATTCCTTCTCCCCCTTCTCCCTTTCCTTCTTCGGAGCGCTCTGCTGCTCGAACTCGGCTAGGATCTGGCCGAAGTCCTGGCTCCCCTGGGCGGCCGGAGCGGTCGCCGGCTCCGCGGCAGGGGGCTCCGCGGCAGGAGGCTCCGCGGCCGCCGGCTCCGCGGCCAGAGCCTCGCCCACCGCTTGGGGGTCCTCCCCAGGCTGATTCGAGCCCATGAGGGTGGGCTCGTGCGCCGGAGCGCTGTCTTCGCTGGCCTGGACGTTCTGGTCGACTGCAGTGGTTTCGCTCGTCGTCGCAGCCTCCTGCTCGACTTCGGCCACGACCTGGCCGGAGTCCTGCATTTCCTGGTTTTCCTGATCGCTCATGTCTTCTCCAAGGTTCTTCTGGGATTTCTTCGGTCCGGGCGCTTCGCGGACCGGCGTGCCAGGAGCAGCGACTCCGGCGGGGTCCTTGAAAGTATCGTGCCTGGAAAGCTTCAACCGATGCGGGGGCGGCTGGAATTCCTCTTCGGGGGTCGGCGGAGGGGATGGACCCTTCCAGTTTCGTGCAGAATATCAGGCGCACGGGTATCGTTCCAAGCCCTTTCCGCAAGATTCGATACGGGGAGCCCCGATGAGCACACGTCTTCTGCCCTTCGCCCTCACCCTTTTCCTGGTGTCTGGCGCCCTCGCCGCCGAGCCCAAGGCGCCGCCGCTCGACCCGCGCGAGGTCCATCTCTCGGGGCTGGTCCAGCTCAGCCGGGGCGGCGAGAACGCCGAGGCCTACTGGTCCCCGGACGGCCGCGAGCTGATCTTCCAGTCCTCGCGCCCCCCCTACGCCTGCGACCAGATCTTCCGCATCCCGGCCGACGGCTCGGGCGCCGCCACCCTGGTCTCCACCGGCAAGGGGCGCACCACCTGCTCCTACTTCCTGCAAGGCGGGCAGCGGGTCCTCTACTCCTCGACCCATCTCGCGGGGCCGGCCTGCCCGCCGCCGCCCGACCGCTCGCACGGCTACGTCTGGTCGA
>QHVW01000864.1 GCA_003223675.1 Acidobacteriota bacterium | reverse complement strand
TGATCTTCACCTCGACCCGCGACGGCGATCTCGACCTCTACCGCATGGACGCGGACGGCAGGAACGTCAAGCGGCTGACCAACTCCCCCGGTTACGACGGCGGCGCCTTCTTCTCCCCCCACTGTTCGAAGATCGTCTGGCGCGCCTCCCGTCCCAAGGAGGGCCCCGAGCTCGACGAATACAAGCGCCTGCTGGCCCAGGGGCTGGTGCACCCCACCCAACTGGAGATCTGGACGGCCAACGCCGACGGCACCGACGCCCGGCAGGTGACCTACCTCAACGCCGCCTCCTTCGCGCCGTCGTTCTTCCCGGACGGCAAGAGGATCATCTTCTCCTCCAACTACGGCGATCCCAAGGGGCGCGAGTTCGACCTCTGGGCGATCAATCTGGACGGCACCAACCTGGAGCGGATCACCTGGACCCTCCAGTTCGACGGCTTCCCCATGTTCTCGCCGGACGGCACCCGGCTCGCCTTCGCCTCCAACCGCAACGGCACGCAGCCGGGGGAGACCGATATCTTCGTGGCCCGCTGGGTGGAGAAG
>QHVW01000863.1 GCA_003223675.1 Acidobacteriota bacterium | reverse complement strand
ACCCAACACGACCTCTGTCAAGCTCTGGGCTACCAGCCGGACCGCGCCGTGCTCTATCGGGTTCTGCGGGCTCTCCTCAGGGAAGAGACCCTCCTCATTGAATCCTACGGCTTCCGGCGGAAGCCCACGAAGTATCGCAAGGCCGGAGCCGAGCTTTCGACGGGGTCCGCGGGAGGGCTGGAATCCTCGTGAGAGCATCCGCCCCTCTCGTCCGGACATCCGCTCCGGATTTTTGCTCAACCTGCGCGGTCTCCGCTCCGGCTCGACCCCGGTCGCGAGCATCCGCTCCGCTCTGAGGCGCGATCCTCAGCCTCGCAGGGCCGACCGGACCGGCTTTCCGTTCATTGGCTCCGGATTCCGGCTCAACCGCTCCGCGGAGCCGTCCGTCCGTTCCGCGGAGCGAATGAACGGATGCGCGGAGCGGACCGATCGCTCCGCGGTCCCGAGCAAGATTTGTGGAAAGCGATTGAACGCGAGAGGCTTCCGGTTTGTTCGCTCCCCGGTCCGAATGAACGGATCTCCGGAGCCAATGCGCGAAAACCGGGAGCGATTGCTCGTCTTCGCGGAACGGTTCGCCGTTCGCCTGGGTCGAGGCAGGCTTTCAGGCTACGGCGTGACCCGCCGGCCGGCCAGCCGCGCCACCGTGCTGATCAGCTCGGAGGGATCGACCGGCTTGGCGAGATGGGTCTGGTAGCCGGCCTCCAGGGCGCGCAGGCGGTCCTCGGCGCGGGCGTAGGCGGTGAGGGCGGCGGCGGGGACGTCCCCTCCACGGCCGGGCCCGCGCGCCCGCAGCTTGTGGATCAGGTCATAACCGTCCTGGACCGGCATGCCGATGTCCGAGAGCAGGACGTCCGGCACCGCGCGGTCGAGCGCGGCGAGGGCCTCGGCCGCGGAGCCGTAGGCCGCCACCTCGGCGCCGCACTGCTGGAGGGCCATCACCAGCAGCTCGCGGGTGTCGGCCTCGTCCTCCACCACCACCACGCGCACGCCGCTGAGGAGGTCGGGCTTGCTGAACAGGCTCTGGCCCACGGCGGTGCTGTCGAGCGGGTCCTCGGCCAGCTCCGCCCGCAGCGGCAGCCGCACGGTGAAGGTGGCCCCCTCCCCCTCCCCCTCGCTCTCGACCTCGGCCGTGCCGCCGTGCAGCTCGATCAGATGGCGCACGATCGACAGCCCCAGCCCCAGGCCGCCGTGGGTGCGGGTGATCGACCCCTCGGCTTGGCGGAAGCGGTCGAAGACGTAGGGGAGGAAGTCGGGACGGATGCCGATCCCCGTGTCGCTCACCCGGATGACGGCGTTGGCGTCCGCCTCGCGCAGCCGGACCTCGACCCGGCCGCCCCGGGAGGTGAACTTGATCGAGTTGGAGAGCAGGTTCCAGATCACCTGCTGCAGGCGGTCGGCGTCGCCCAGCACCGGGCTCGCCAGCGGGGCGATGGAGACCTCGAGCTGGATCCCCTTGGCGTCGGCGGCCGGGCGGACGCTGTCGAGGGCCGCGTCGATGATGCGGCGCAGGTCGACCGGCTTGAAGTCGAGGCGGAGCTTGCCGGTGATGATGCGCGAGACGTCGAGCAGGTCGGCGATGAGCTGCGCCTGCACCCGGGCGTTGCGCTCGATGGTCTCCAGGGCCCGGGCGGCGGCGGTAGGGTCGAGCTTGCCGGAGCGCAGCACCTGCACCCAGCCGAGGATGGCGTTGAGGGGCGTGCGCAGCTCGTGGGAGAGGGTGGCCAGGAACTCGTCCTTGGTGCGGTTGGCCTCCTCGGCCTGCTTGCGCGCCTGCTGCTCCAGCACGAGGAGGCGGGCGCGCTCCTGCTCCGCCCACTCGCGCACCCGGATCTCCCGCTTGAGGTCCTCGTTGGCTACCGAGAGCTGGGCCGTGCGCTGCTCGACCAGCTCCTCCAGATCGTCGTACATGCGGCGCAGGGCGGCGTTGGCCTCGGCCAGCTCGGCCGTGCGCTCCTCCACCTTGCGGCGGAGGGCCACCTTCTCGATGGCATTCTGGACCGCGTGCTGGAGCCGGTCGGGGGTGACGCTCCCCTTCAGCAGGTAGTCCTGGGCGCCGCTCTTCATCGCCTCCACGGCCACCGCCTCGCTTCCCTGCCCGGTGAGCACGATCACCGGCACCAGCGTCTCCGCCGGCAGCCGGGCGAGGAATTCCAGGCCGTCGACGTCCGGCAGCCGGTAGTCGAGCAGCAGGCAGTCGGGGCTCCGCTCGCGCGCCAGGGCGAGCCCCTCCTCCCCCGTCTCGGCCTCCAGGAGCTCGTAGGCGTGCTCGCGGTCCTGGGCGAGCAGCCGCCGGTAGAGCTCCCGGTCCTCGGGGCTGTCGTCGACGATCAGCAGGCGGATCGGCGCTTCATTCATTGGGTCACTGCGCCTTGGGCAGGATCACGACCTCGAACCAGTAGTCGTTGAGCCGTTCGATCGCCCGCATGAAGCCGTCGAGGTCGACCGGCTTCTGGATGTAGCTGCTGGCCCCCGCCTGGTAGCAGGCGTGGACGTCGCGGTCGTCGCTGGAGGTGGTGAGCACGATGACGGGGATGTGCTTCAACTGGGGGGCGGCCTTGATCTCGGAGAGCACCTCGCGGCCGTCGGTGCCGGGGAGGTTGAGGTCGAGCAGGACGACGCCCGGCCGCGGGGCGTCGGCGAAGCGCCCGCGGCGGAAGAGGAATTCGAGCGCCTCGTCGCCGTCGGCACAGCGGATGATCGGGTTCTTGAGCCCCGATCTGCGAAAGGCGCGCTCGGTGGTCTCGAAATCCTCGGGGCTGTCCTCCACGAGGAGGATCGGCTGGTTGGGGCTGCTGTCAGGCACGCACGTCTCCTTCCTGCAGGGTGAAATAGAAGGCCGTCCCCTCGCCGGCGGAGGACTCGACCCAGATTCTGCCATGGTGGCGCTCGACGATCTTCTTGACGATCGTCAGGCCCGCGCCGGTGCCGCCGCCGTACTTGTCGCGGCCGTGCAGGCGCTTGAAGATGCGGAACACGGCGTCCCGGTGTTTTTCCGGGATGCCGATACCATTGTCGCGCACGTAGAAGACCGGCGGCCCGTCCGGATTCTTCCGCCAGCCGATCTCGATCCATTTCTCCGCCTTGTCGTTGTACTTCATGGCATTGACGATGAGGTTCTGGAAGATCTCGCCGACGCGGACGCGGTCGGCGCGCACCACGGGCAGCGGCCGGGGGACGCGCACCTCGACCTTCTCCTCGCGCAGCGAGATGGCCAGCGAGTCGAGGCTCTCGGCCACGATCTCGTTGAGGTCGACCCGGTCGATGGCGAGGTCGACGCGGCCCAGCCGGGAGTACTGGAGGAGCGAGTCGATCAGGGTCTCCATGCGGCGGGTCAGCCGCATCAGGGTCTCCAGCTTGGAGCGCCCCTCGCCGTCGAGCTTGCCGCCGTAGTCCTCCAGCAGGAAGCTGGAGAAGTTGTGAATCCCCCGTAGCGGCTCCTTGAGGTCGTGGGAGGCGATGTAGGCGAAGTCGTCGAGCTCCCTGTTGCTCTGGTTGAGCTCCTCGTTGCGCTGCTGGAGCTCCCGGGTGCGCTCCTGGACCCGCTCCTCCAGCACGTCCTTGGCCCGCTGGAGCTCGGAGTCGCGGCGCTGGATCTGGTCGAGCATGCCGTTGAAGGCGTCGACCAGCTCGCCGAGCTCGTCGTCGGTCCGCCGGGCGGCCCGGAGCGAGTAGTCGCGGCTCTGGGAGACCGCCCGCGCCGTCCCGGTGAGATCGAGGATCGGCCGCGAGATCAGCCGCTGCAGCCCCGAGGAGAGCATCAGGGCCACGATCCCCGCGGCCAGGAAGACGGCCAGCACCGTGATCGCCTGCGCCCAGACGCGCGCCGTCAGCTCGCCGAGGTTGCTGCGCAGGTAGACGGTGCCGATCCGCTCTCCCTTCAGGACGACGGGACGGAAGACCACCAGAGAGCCGTCCTGGAATCGCGGGCCGTCCCTTGCCGGGCGCGCCGGGAAGACCGCTCCGCTCACCGGGCTCCAGGAACAGAAAAGCTTCTGGTGGGAGCCGTAGAGAGCGGCGCCGATGATCGACGGCCGGGAGTGCAGCGCGCTCAAGGTGTCCCGCGCCGCATTGGTGTCGTTGAAGCTGAGCGCGGCCGTGCTGTTCTGGGCCACGATGTCGGCCAGTGAGACGAGGTCGCGCTGCATCTCCGCCTGGAACCGCGAGAAATTGAAATAGATGATCGCGATGCCGGCCAGCAGCAGAGCGCCGCCGGTGGTCACCATGGCGATCAGCATCAGCTTCTGGCGGATGGGAGCGCGCTGGAGCCGTGGCAGCATGCTCAGGGCCCCGGCCTCGCGCCAGGATTGGCCACGATCCGCTTGGCGAGCTGCAGCAGCTTCGAGCTGATCTTGAGCCCCGCTCGCTCGGCGGAATCGGTGTTGACCTCGAAACGCACTTTCGAGCCTTCGAGGACGAAGTTGATGATCACTCCTTCGTCGGCGAACCCCTTGGTGTCCCCCACCGTGAGCACGGGGGAGTCTTTGACGGCAGCGAGGATCTGCGAGACGTGCTCCCGCTCCGAACGGCTGATGAAGAGGACCTGGCAGCCGGCGGGCTTGGCGAGCGAGCCCGTGCGCATCACGGTCAGCTTGCGGTTCCCCACCAGCTCGCCGGCGAGCGTCTGGAGGCTGGCGCCGAAAGGGTTGTCGCCGAGCACGCAGACCTTCAGGCTGCCCGGGTCCGGAAACGCGTCGGAGGGCCAGTCCACGAACTTGGTGAAGTTGTAGAGGAACGCCGCCTTGACGTCGTACTCCGAGGCCGTCTGGGCCCCCAGGAGCGCCGGCAGGGCGACGAGGAGGAGGATGAGCGGCGGCTTTCTCAGAACCGCCATGTCACCTTCCCGTAGGCGCCGCGCTGGACCTCCTCGCGGAGAGGCGTCGGGGGCCCGAATTCGGGGTGGCGGGCGTGGAGCAGGTTCTGACCGACCAACGAGAGCTCCAGGCGGTCCGAGGCCTGCCAGCCCAGCCGCAGGTCGAGCTCGGTGTAGGCCGGCACCACCGGCGCGGGGAGGCGGCTGACGTAGCGCAGCGTGCCGTCGAATTCGAAGCGGCGCGGCAGGTCCATCTGCGAGCGCAGCACGGCGCGGTTGCGGGGATCGTTCCCTTCCAGATTGCCGGCGGTCGGGTCGTAGCTGCCCGGATCGAAGCTCAGGTCCTTGTCGAAATAGGCGTACTCCGCGTGCAGGCGCCACCAGGAGGCCGCCTGCCAGCTCACCCGCCCCTCCAGGCCCCAGGTCTCCCCCTTCAGCTTGTTGGCGAAATGGTAGGGGAAGACGGCCGGCGGCGCCGCGGGCTCGTAGCTGCGCAGGTCGTCGTAGGCGTTGTAGAACGCCGCGAGGGCGATCACCAGCCCCGTCCGCGGCTGGACGCGATAGCCCAGCTCATAGGCGAGCAGCGCCTCGGACTTGAAACCGGACGATCCTTCCAGGATGGGGACCCCCGAGGTGTAGATGACGATGTCCTCGTCGAAGCGGGTGGGGGTGCGCACGGCGCGCGAGATGGCCGCCCAGAGGGTGCGGCGGTCGTCCGGCACCCAGGCGAAGCGCACGCTCGGCTGGACCTCGAAGCCGGTCCAGCGGTTGTGCTCGAATTTCGAGCCCACGGTCAGCCGCAGGTGGCTGGGGAGCGCGATCTCGTCCTGGGCGAAGGCGCTGAACAGGTTCTCCGTCACGCTGTCCGGCAGGAAGGCCACCCCCGGGCTGTTGCCCACCTGGTCGTGGGTGACCCGGTAGCCGGCCCCCCAGACGAGGTCCTGCCGCGCGCCGACCGGCTGCCGGTGCTGGTAGTCGACGTCGAGCGTGTGGCGGTGCTCCTCGAACCACCGCGGGATCTGGCGGTGGGTGTAGTCGTAGTAGATCTGGAGGTCCGAGCCCGCATTCGAGGCGTAGGTGTGGGTCCAGCGGCCGAGGAGGTTGGCGGCGTCCCCCTGGAAGGTGAAGCCGCCGTGGCCGGAGTCCTCGCGGTCGAGGCGGAAGCCGGCCTGCCCCCGGCGCAGCGGATCGCGGGCGCTGTCGCCGTTCGCCAGGGCGAGCGAGTCGCGGTAGGAGTACTTGCCGTAGGCGCGGTAGGCGGTCCCCTCCCCCATCTTGCCGCCCTGGCGGAAGCTGCCGAACCCCCGCTCCTCGGTGCCGCCGCCGGCCGTGGCGAGCCGTCCTTGAGTGTCGCGGGCGCTCTTGGTGAGGATGTTGATCACGCCGTTGACCGCGTTGGCCCCCCAGAGGGTGGCGCCCGGGCCGCGGATGATCTCGATGCGGTCGATGTCCTCCAGCATCACGTCCTGCACGTCCCAGAAGACCCCGGAGAAGAGCGGCGTGTAGATGCTGCGGCCGTCGATCAGCACCAGCAGCTTGTTGGCGGTGGTGGTGTTGAACCCCCGGGAGCTGATCGCCCAGGTGTTGCCGTTCGACTGCGCCACCTCCAGGCCGGCGGTGATGCGCAGAGCGTCCGGCAGGTTGTTGGCGCCGGAGCGGCGGACGTCCTCGCCGGTGATGACGGTGATCGCCGCCGCGGCGCCGGAGACCGGCTCGCTGCGCCGGGAGACCGAGGTGACGTCGATGTCCATGAGCTGCTCGATCGTGAGGCTCTTCAGCTCGGACGGCTGATCGGCCGGCGGCCCCTGGGTCCCTTGGACGGGGACGGCCGCGGCCAGGGCGACGCACAGAGCAGCCGCCGCTTGCTGAAGATGGGCATTCCTCACCGTTGGGCTCCTCCGGCCTGAACGCGGCGCATTGTGGAGTGGCGAGATCGGCATCGTCAAGGCAAAGACATACTGGAAGATTTTGGATGCAAGGTGCGAGCCAGAGATGCCCTCTTGGACGGCCGGCTCGGGGCCGCGCAGCCACCAGAGGAGACTGGGGTTATCCCCTTCTGGCTGGGCGAAACAGAATGCGCGAGCAGCGTTCGCAGGTGTCGAGGCTTTGGTGCTGGTTTGCGTTCATCGTCGGCCGGATCGTGAAGCAGCCCATGCAGACTCCTTGCCGTACCGGTACTACGGCGCGAGTGTGCCGCCTGCGCACCTGCTCGTACCGCTTGAGAGCCTCGGGGCTCAGACCTTGGGCGATTCGGCCGCGCTCGGCTTGCAGCCTCGCCGTTGATCCGAGCGTGAAACCGAGGGCTTTTTCCTTCTTTCGCATCGCCGCATCGTCAAGATCCTGGAGAAGGGAATCGATCTCCTGGAGCCACAGGAGGTTCCGTATTTGGGTCGTCATCTCGCGAGTGTCTCCAATACTTTCGGCCGGACAAACTGCGTCATCAAGTTGGCGAAGTCATCGAAGCTCTCCACCGCGAGCAGGCGGCGGCGGGAAGACTTCTTGCGAATCGCGGCGGCAAACGCGTCGAGCAACGGCAGGTACAGCGCGCCGGTCACGCCATACGGAGCGGCGATCAGGAAGACGACGTGCACCGGCTCCCCATCCGGAGCCGCGAAGCCCAGGCCGTCGGGTAGGCGGGCGAACGCCACCACGGTGCTCTCGACGACCATGGAACGTACGTGGGGGATGGCGATGCCGAAGCCCAGTGCCGTCGTTCCGACCGCCTCGCGCTCGAGCAGGATCTTCACCAAGGCATCCCGGTGGGAAGCGATTCCCTGTTCGGTCAGTGCGCCGGCGAGCGTGGTGAGCAGCTCTTCCCTGCTTGCGGCCGCGAGGGCTGGGAAAAAAAGGCTCGGGCTGGGACTGAAAACCAGGTGGGAGGATTTCACTGTTTTCTCCGTTGTGCCCCCTCTGATTCCAGACGCCCCAACAACCTGAGGAGCCCGTCCAGAATAGTGAGGGGGTGGGGCGGACAGCCGGGAACGTAAAGGTCCACCGGGACGATCGCATCCGCGCCGTTGTGGGCCTCCGGGTGGTCCAGGTAGGGTCCGCCGGAGATGGCGCAGGCTCCCACCGCGACGACGATCTTCGGCGGCGCCACGGCTTCGTAGGTCTTGCGCAGGGCGAGGCGCATGTTCTCCGTCACCGGGCCGGTGACGATCAGCCCGTCGGCGTGGCGCGGCGAGGCGACGATCTGGATTCCGAAGCGGCCGAGGTCCCAGACGACCGTGCTCAGGACATTGACCTCGGACTCGCAGCCATTGCAGCCGCCGGCGCTGACCTGCCGCAGCTTCAGCGAGCGCCCGAAGAGGCGCCGCGACTTCTCGTCCAGCGCCTTCGCCAGCCGGACGGGCTCCGTCTCGCTGACCACGAGGTCGCCACGCTCGCGAGCGGCCAGGCGGTAGTCTCGCCCGTAGGTCAGAGCCCCGGTGGGGCAAGCCGCGGCGCATTCGCCACAGAACAGACATTTCCCCAGATCCACCTCCAGCGCCGGCTGCACGGTGATCGCGCCGGTCGGGCATACCGCGGCGCACTCATCGCAGCCTTCGGGGCAGGCGCCGGCGGCGAAGACAGGGTGGCCGCGGAACCGCTCGGGAAGATCGGGTGGCGGACCCTCGGGGTACGAGAGGGTCCGGTGGCCCTGTTGGATCCTGGCGCGCAGCAGCTTGAGCATCGGTGGCGATCCCCTTCAGCGGTCAGAGGTCGTGGCCGCAGTAGGACAGGTTGAAGCTCTTGTTGCACAGCGGGAAGTCCGAGATCTGCTGGCCCCGCAGCGCGAAGGCGAGCGCGCTCCAGTTGTGAAACGACGGATCGACGATCTTGTAGCGCTCGAAGCGGCCGTTCTCATCGGTGAGCGCGACGTGACAGATCTCGCCGCGCCACCCCTCGACCAGCGACACGGCCAGCCGCAGAGGCTCGACGGCGCCCACCTCCACCCGGACCGGGCCGCCGGGAAAGGCCGCGAGCTGCTCGCGAACGAAGGTGGCGGAGCGCTGGATCTCCAGCCAGCGGACGTAGGCGCGCGCGAACACGTCCCCCGAGTCGCCGAGCGAGACGGGGATGTGGTGGAACCGGAAGATGCCCGACGGATGGTCCCGCCGGGCGTCGCGATCGAGCCCCGAGGCCCGCGCCGCGGGACCTTTGAGGCCCAGCGCCGCGGCCACCTCGCGAGGGACCGTTCCCGTCCCTTCGAAGCGTTCCATCACCGAAGCTGACTCCCAGAGAAGCTCGACGGCCGACCGGCAGTCGGCGAAGGCGCGCTCGAGACGTTCGAGGAGCTTGCGCACCCTTTGCTCATCGAGGTCGAAGGCCGTGCCCCCTGGGCGGAGCAG
>QHVW01000160.1 GCA_003223675.1 Acidobacteriota bacterium | reverse complement strand
TCCTTGCGCAGCTTCTCGAGATCGAGCGCCACGATCCCCTGGAAGGTGAGACTCGCCACGCGCTCCCGCGGCCCCTCCTTGACGGGAATGACGAGGCGCAGGTCCTGCCCCTGGCGCTCGACCTGCGGCGGACCGATCGCGGCCCGCGTGTAGCCGCTCAAGGCGTAGTAGCGCTGGAGGCTCTCGACGTCCGCGTCGAGGTCCGCCTGCACGAGCCGGCCGCTCCCCCGCCGC